>JBAPTW010000200.1:0-24748 GCA_049282355.1 Gammaproteobacteria bacterium
AGGAACTGGGATGAAAAAAATTGAGGCTATTGTGAAGCCGTTCAAACTGGATGACGTGCGCGAGGCGTTGTCCGAGATCGGCATTACCGGCATGACCACCACCGAGGTGAAGGGCTTTGGACGCCAGAAGGGCCACACGGAACTGTATCGCGGCGCTGAATACGTCGTTGATTTCCTGCCCAAGGTGAAAATTGAGGTGGTCGTCGCAGACGAGCAAGCCGATAGCTGCATCGAAGCCATCATGCAGTCAGCCCGCACGGGAAAAATCGGTGACGGCAAGATCTTTGTGACATCAGTGAATAAAATCGTGCGTATTCGCACAGGGGAGCTGGATAGCGATGCCATTTGAGGGGGCACTCTCACTGGCCATCTAATGCTCACGCCCCTTTTGTGTCAGCTGCTCAACCTTTTTGGTTTCCTGATGATTAGGGTAATTTAGCTTAAGGACCCGTAGGGCATCCTTAGCGAGCGCATCGAGGCCCAAATTAGTATAGGCTTTGGCCATGACAGCCAGAGCATCCGGTACAGCCGTGCTCTGCGGATAGCGCTCGAGAACATACTTACCACGGTTGGCTGCGGCAACGAATGCTCTCCGGCGCATGTAGTAATCAGCAACGTGGATCTCATAGCGGGCCAGCTGATTGCGAAGGTATACCATGCGACGGGAGGCATCCGCAGCGTACTTACTCTCGGGAAATCGCTGAGTCAGCTCTGCGAAGTCTTGAAACGCTTGTTGTGCCGCCGCAGGATCACGCTGTGACCCATCAATAGGCAAGTAGCGCTCGACCATGCCGCGTCCCTGGTGAAAGTTGGTGAGGCCTTTAATGTAATAGGCATAATCTACGTTCGAATGCCGAGGATGTAGCTTGATAAAGCGATCGGCGGCCGCAATAGCCGATGCGGGTTCCTCATATTTATAGTAGGAGTAAGCAATCTCAAGCTGGGCCTGCTCGGCATACGGACCAAAGGGATATCTGGATTCCAGCTTTTCATAATAATCGATGGCCGTCTGATAATCGCCGCCCTCACGGGCCTTCTTTGCCTCCTCATAGAGGCGCTGTACTGGCCAGTCTTCAGTGATGTCATCGCCCTTGCCAAGTATTCCGCAACCGCCCAAGAGCAGCAACAGCACAAGCAAGCCAACACGCCGATATAATTGCGACATGAATTTTCCCCATCTCATTGCTCGTGATTTTTAAGAATGTCGGACGCACCGGCAGAGGAGCTCATCGCGACCGTGCCAAAGGAGCTCGCAGGGGCGCGCTTCGACCAGGCACTGGCTCAGCTCTTCCCCGACTATTCTCGAACACGCTTGGCACAGTGGGTACGGATGGGGCGTGTTACGGTGGGGACAAAAAAACTCTCCCCTAAAAGCCGACTCCAAGGCGGTGAGCAGGTGCAGTTGCATCCTGCCCCCCTCGAGAGCCCCAGCTGGACACCGCAGCCCCTACCCCTGACGATTGTGCACGAAGACAGCGATCTTCTGATAATAAACAAACCACAAGGACTCGTGGTACACCCCGGCGCCGGCAACTTCCATGGCACCCTGGTTAATGCCTTACTATACCACTTTCGCGAGCTTGCTCAGGTCCCCCGCGCCGGAATCATCCACCGCTTGGACAAGGATACGACCGGACTCCTCGTAGTCGCCCGCACTCTTCGTGCCCACAAACAGCTTGTGGACCAACTCAAAGGGCGTGCCATAAGCCGCGAGTACCTCGGGCTTGTGATCGGCACCTTGACCAGCGGAGGGGTAATCCGCGCCCCGGTCGGAAGACATCCGGTGCAACGTACTCGGATGGCCGTCATCTCATCTGGCAGACCGGCAACCACCCACTACCGAGTTCTGGAGCGTTTTCTCGCGTGTACCTTCATTCGCGTGTCGCTGGACACCGGGCGCACACATCAGATTCGTGTGCATATGGCGCACCTCGGCCACCCGTTGGTGGGGGACCCTGTCTACGGCAAACGTCCCCCATCCCGCCACGGTGGGGATCTCAAGGTCACCGACGCGCTGTTGGGCTTTGGCCGACAAGCACTGCATGCGGCCCACCTCGAGCTTGAGCATCCCCTACACCGACACCGGCTCACGTTTGACGCGCCGCTGCCCGAAGATATGTTCGGCTTACTTGAAGAACTTAGAGCCTATCGAGCACCGTGAGTGACCCGCTCGATACAACGTCCCCGGCAAATGGACTGACTCAGTTTTGGATAACGCCCAATTGGCCCGCGCCTGCAAACGTAAAGGCCTTTACCACCACCCGCCAAGGTGGTCGCAGCCTTCCGCCTTGGGACGGCCTGAATCTCGCCCAACACGTGGGCGACAATGCTGAGGCGGTGGCGCATAACCGCATCCTCCTTAGTCAAACCGCGAAACTACCCACCGCCCCCGGGTGGCTCAACCAGGTCCACGGGACAACGGTTGTGAGCACGGCGGCTCTCATCGCTGGGGAAACCGAAGCCGATGGAGTCGTCTCTGATGAGCCAGAAAAGGTATGTGCCATACTCACGGCCGACTGTTTGCCAGTGCTCCTCTGTGACCGCTCCGGTACCCGGGTTGCGGCAGCTCATGCTGGCTGGCGTGGCCTTGCCGCGGGGATCCTGGAAGCGACGATTTCTGCCTTAGGTGCTCCCGAGAATGAGCTGCTCGCCTGGCTCGGCCCGGCAATCAGTGCTCGTCACTTCGAGGTTGGTGAGGAGGTGCGCGAGGTCTTTGTGAAACAAGACGGTCGCGCCGCGGACGCACTTTCCTTGGCGCGAGAAGGGCACTGGTGGGCGGATCTCTATGGGCTTGCCCGACTGCGTTTGGCCGCTCTGGGCGTGCGCGACGTTTATGGTGGCAACCTTTGCACCTATCATGACGCGAGGCGGTTTTATTCTTTTCGTCGAGATGCAATCACCGGCCGCATGGCGAGTGTTATCTGGCTGTCCAAATCCGGCTTTTTGCCTAGAACGGCTTTCACCTCTCGGTAATCTCCAAAAACCGGTCACCATCGATACTTTTGCCACATCTCCAGAGCACTGCTGATGCTCCCGCCCGAGCCGCGAGCTGGGGTTGTTAGCTAATGTTTTCCCTGCTCTAGCCGAACTAAAGCGCCGGGGCACAAGAGTGAATCATGGCCATTTCCACTGAACAGATACCCTTGACGGGCCTGGCGCGCAAGCTCGTCATCGACGGACTCATTAGTGAAGAACACGCGGTCCGAGCCTTCGCCGAGGCAACTCAGGCGAAGATCAGCTTCGTCAGTTACATCGTGCGCAAAGGGCTTGCGGATGCCGCCGAGGTAGCCAATACGGCGGCACATGAATTCGGCATGCCCCTTCTCGACATTAGTACTGTCGAAATCGAAAGGGAGGTCGTCAAGCTCGTATCCGAAAAGCTTATCCGACAGCATCATGTCTTTCCTCTCTGTCATCGTGGCAATCGCCTCTTCGTTGCGTTATCCGATCCGAGCAACCATCAAGTCCTCGATGAGGTCAAGTTCCACACCGGGTTAAGTATCGAAGGCATCCTCGTCGAAGAAAACAAGCTTACTCAAGTCATGGAAAAAGGACTTGAGGAGGCCGATACCACGATGGCCGAGCTTGTTCCGGGGGACGATCTCGAGAATCTCGACAATCTTGACGTAGGCGCTGACGATCAGCCAGCTCGCGACGAGCCGAGCGAGATAGACGATGCGCCGGTGGTCAGATTCGTCAATAAGATCCTGCTTGATGCCATCAAAAAGGGGGCGTCGGACATCCATATGGAACCTTACGAGAAGTTTTGCCGCGTAAGGTTTCGTATGGATGGTGTGCTCCGGGAGATGGCCAAACCGCCGCTGCCGCTGGCAGGCAAAATCACCGCACGAATCAAAGTCATGTCTCGGCTCGACGTATCCGAGCGAAGGGTACCTCAGGACGGCCGAATAAAGCTTAAGCTGTCCAAGACTAAGGCGATTGATTTTCGTGTCAGCACCTGTCCGACGCTATTCGGCGAAAAAACGGTGCTGCGCATTCTCGATCCAAGCAGTGCCAGTCTCGGCATCGATGCCCTCGGCTATGAGGATTTTCAAAGGAAAATTTTCCTCGATAACCTTCACAAGCCTTACGGAATGTTTCTGGTGACCGGACCAACCGGTAGCGGTAAAACCGTGTCACTCTACACCGGCATACACATCCTCAATAAAGAAGACGTCAATATTTCCACGGTTGAGGATCCGGTGGAAATCAATCTACCGGGCGTCAACCAAGTGCAGGTCGATGAGAGAACCGGGATGACTTTTGAAAAGGCGCTGAAGGCCTTCTTGCGACAAGATCCTGACATTATTCTCGTTGGCGAAATTCGCGATTTTGGCACGGGGGGCATTGCGATTAAGGCGGCGCAAACAGGGCATATGGTCATGGCGACACTGCATACCAACGACGCCCCGCAGACCCTAACGCGCATGATCGACATGGGAATTCCCCCTTTTGCCATCGCCACGGCAGTCAACGTGATAAGCGCTCAGCGACTCGCAAGACGCCTGTGCCAGCACTGTAAACAGGAAACTGAAATTCCTCGCGAGGCGTTGCTTGCCGAAGGCTTTACCGAGGAAGAAACGCAAAGCGGCTTCACCATTTTTGAGCCAGTCGGGTGTGATCGTTGCAACGACGGTTACAAGGGCCGAGTGGGCATTTATCAGGTCATGCCGGTTTCCGAAGAAATGAAGCGCATGATCATGGAGGGTCGAAATGCCATAGACCTGGCGGATCAAGCCGCTAAGGAAGGCATCCCGGATCTGCGCCGTTCCGGCCTGAAGAAGGTGAAAGACGGTGTCACCAGCCTTAAAGAAGTTAACCGCGTAACCCTGGAGTAGCCCGTATGCCCCAAACAGCCGCGAAAGCCATGATGTATACCTGGGAAGGCGCGGACAAGTCCGGTAAACGCGTCAAAGGTGAAATATCCGGCACCAGTGACGCGCTCATCAAGGCCACGCTGCGCCGCCAAGGCATCAGCCCTCTCAAGGTCAAGAAAAAGCCAAAACCGTTACTCGGTGGCGGCAAAAAAAGGATCACCACCAAGGACATTGCGATCTTCAGTCGTCAAATGGCCACCATGATGTCAGCGGGCGTTCCGCTGGTGCAGTCCTTCGAGATCGTCGGCCGGGGACACGAGAACCCTGGCATGCAAGACCTTATTCTCACCATCAAGGCTGATGTGGAGGCGGGGAATCCATTAGCCGACGCCCTTGGCAAACACCCGCTCTATTTTGACGATTTGTACGTCAACCTAGTGCGCGCCGGCGAGGCAGGCGGTATTCTCGAGACGCTGTTGGAAAAGATCGCCACCTACAAGGAGAAGACCGAGGCCATCAAGTCGAAGATTAAGAAGGCGCTTTTTTATCCCACAGCGGTGCTGGTTGTCGCGTTTATCATCACCGCCATCCTCATGATCTTTGTCATTCCGCAATTCGCCGAGCTGTTTCAGGGCTTCGGTGCCGATTTGCCGGCGCTGACTCAGCTCGTTATCAACCTGTCTGATATTTTCGTAGCACGTTGGTATTTAATTTTCGGCGCGATTGGGTTTGCGATCTGGGGCTTTATCACCACTAAAAGGCGCAGCGTTGCTTTCCGCCGAATCTTGGACCGCGTTTCGCTAAAACTGCCCATTTTTGGGAGCCTACTGGTCAAGGCCTCGGTGGCGCGCTTCTCCCGCACTTTAAGCACGCTATTTGCTGCTGGAGTGCCTTTGGTTGAAGCCATGAGCTCCGTGGCTGGCGCCACGGGAAACACGGTCTACGAAGAGGCGAGTCTGCGCATTCGAGACGAAATCGCTACCGGCACGCAGCTTCAAGTGGCCATGCGCCAGACCGGCTTGTTCGCCAACATGGTGGTGCAAATGGTTGCCATCGGTGAGGAATCCGGCTCCGTCGACAGCATGCTCGCCAAAGTCGCCGACTTCTACGAAAGAGAAGTGGACGATGCCGTCGATGCTATGAGTAGTCTCATGGAGCCTCTTATAATGGCCGTTCTTGGGACACTAATCGGTGGCCTCGTCATCGCCATGTATCTTCCCATTTTTAAAATGGGACAGGTGGTATAAGAAGCTGTTTTAAAAACTGCGGCGCTTGACATAGCGGCGTTGTGCGGCGACTCGCCACACAACGTCTTGTTGCAGGAGATCCCTCCATGCTGGAGCTCGAATATTTCTCGATTCATCCTGCGGGCTTCGTGACGGCGGCAGCTCTGCTCGGACTTGTCATGGGAAGCTTTCTCAACGTCGTCATTTTCCGGCTACCCATCGTCTTGGAGCGCGAGTGGCGCAGTCAGTGCGTTCAGCTTTTCGACTGTCAAAGTTCTATGGCAGAACCCCCGCCTCCTTTTAACCTCATCGTCCCTCGCTCCCATTGCCCGGCCTGCGGACATACCATTGCCGTGCTGGAAAACGTGCCAGTGCTGAGCTACCTGTGGCTAGGGGGACGCTGCAGTAGCTGCGCCAATCCCATATCCTCTCGTTATCCCGCTGTGGAAATTTTGAGCAGCGTCCTCACGGCAGTAACAGCCTGGCACTTTGGCTTTGGTGCCGAAGCAGTCGGGGCAATGATTCTCACCTGGGCATTGATTGCGCTCGCGTTCATTGATCTTGACCATCAGCTACTGCCCGACAATATCACCATGCCGATGTTGTGGCTGGGCCTTGGTTTGAACCTATTGGGACTATACGCTAGCCTGGAAGCTAGCCTCATAGGGGCCATTGCCGGATATGGGATACTGTGGCTGGTCTATCACCTCTTTCGACTGGCCACCGGTAAAGAAGGCATGGGATTCGGAGATTTCAAACTCATGGCGATGCTCGGTGCGTGGCTAGGCTGGCAGGCGCTCCCGGTGGTCATCTTGCTTTCCTCCGTGGTCGGTGCCGTCGTTGGTATCGTTCTTGTTTTGGTCTACAACAGGGACAAGAGTCTGCCCCTTCCCTTTGGTCCCTACATCGCCCTCGCCGGATGGATTGCGCTCCTTTGGGGCGCAGATTTGACAGCTTGGTATTTGAGACTCAGTACACCGATCTAAGCGACTGATCTTAAAGATGATAAAGGATAAATGAAACCGCCTCTGGTCGTTGGCCTTACGGGCGGAATCGCCAGCGGAAAGACAACTGTCGCCAACTGGCTCGCCGCATTCGGCGTACCCGTCATCGACGCTGATGTACTGGCACACGAGCTGGTATTATCGGGCAAGCCGGCGTTCACAGAGGTGGTCGCCGCCTTTGGTGAACAGATGGTTAATGACCAGGGAGAGCTCGACCGCGCCAGAATGCGCGCACTGGTGTTCAGTCATCCCGAGAAACGCAAGCAGTTAGAGGCTATCCTTCATCCCCGCATACGACACGAAATGCGCCGCCGAATCCGTGCTCTGGCAGCACCTTACTGCGTGCTTAGCGTTCCCTTGCTGCTTGAAAGCGGTCAGCAAGACCTGGTCGACCGCGTTTTGGTGATCGATGTGCCGCCTCCGCTGCAAGTCGCTCGAGCGCAGCAGCGCGACGGTACGGATCGAGCGACGATTGACGGTATCCTGAATGCTCAGGCGGATCGCGCCGCCCGACGCGCAGCAGCTGATGATATCATTGACAACAGTAGCGATTTGGCAGAGCTTCGCGCCCAAGTCATGATGGTGCACATTCGTTATTTAGAACTAGCGCGGGCAGATTTGCCAAGGAGGACTGAGTAATAGAAAATTAAACTAGGAACGCAACACTTTTCTCTCCCCTCGTCCTGATGTCCCGGCTACCGAACAGCATTGTGATTTACGAACAACCACTCAATGAGCGTATGCGCGCCTTCCTGAGATTGGAACACTTGTTTCATCGCGTCGAGCACGAGTTGGAAAACAGTGACCCATGGAGCAATCGTACAGCGCTGGAAACGATTATCAGCATCATGACCATTGTGAGCCGCGCCGATTTGAAGGCCGAGCTAATGAGCGAGCTCAAGCGTCATGCGAGCACCCTTGAAGGGTTAGAACATAATCCCCATGTTGATCTTGAGCGTTTACATACGATACTCGGGAAAACCCGCAGTCTCCTCGAAGGACTTCGAACCAGAGAAGGCTCGCCTGGCGCAGAATTGAAGGACAACGAACTGCTCGGCTCCATACGCCAGCGTGCCAGCATTCCAGCAGGAACCTGTGCTTTTGACGCGCCCGGCTTGCACTTTTGGTTACAAAGCTCTGAAGAGCATCGGCTCGGCGATCTGAGACGGTGGCTTTCCACCTACGACGCGGTACGCGATACGGTTTTCTTATGTCTGAGCCTGGTGCGCGAAAGTGCGAGCGCTACACGGGAAACCGCGGCTACAGGCTACTTTCAACAGTCACTGTCGAAGGGGTCCCCCTATCAACTGTTACGTATTGCGCTGCCCGCCGACGCCCCTTGGTATCCAGAGGTAAGCGCCGGCCCACATCGCTTTACTATCCGCTTTCTGATGCAAGCAAGCGATAACGCACGTCCCCAACAGGTGGAGGAGGATGTGGAGTTTGACCTGCTTTCCTGTGTTTTATGATACGGTCGGTAGCGTGTCCAACCTGCGGTAAGTCCGTGCAATGGTCTGCAGCACAGCGTTGGCGGCCGTTCTGTAGCGAACGGTGCCGACTCATCGATCTGGGCGACTGGCTCAGCAATGTCAATAGCATCCCTGATGATACCGGCCACGATAGGGATCCATTACTCAAAGATCATGAATTCTCGCCGGTGCTTCACGGCAAGATAGACCGAGACATCGAAGATTGAATTTCTTCAGCAGCGCTTCCATCTTGTTTAAGAGAAAATGTAATTCGATGAAGCGAAGTGCGCCCTTAGCTAGAACTATAAATGAATGATGAATACCTCTGCATACGTATTTGAAGCGGATCAGGAAAGCTTTCAGCGACTGGTCGTCGAGAAGTCTTTTCAGGCCCCGGTATTGGTGGATTTTTGGGCATCCTGGTGTGCGCCATGCCAGATGCTCACTCCCATCCTACATAAGCTTGCGGAAGAATACGCCGGTAAGTTTCTGCTCGTCACCGTCAATACCGACGAAGAGCGCCAACTGGCCCTAGAACACGGGATCCGCAGTCTTCCCACCGTCAGGCTGTTTCGAAATGGAGGCGTAACGGAGGAGTTTTTTGGTGTGCAGCCAGAGGCGACTCTCCGTGCACTCATTGATGCATACGTGGATCGGCCCTCTGACGAGCTTCGCGTTCAGGCGCAAGCGCTGCGAGATCGGGGTGACACCTTGGGCGCCATCAGCTTGCTTGAAGATGCCTTGGCTGCCGATCCGGATAACGATCGAATTCACCTCGAGCTGGTCCCGCTACTGATCGAGCACGATAGGTTTGACCAGGCGGAACGTGTCCTAAAAGGTCTGCCGAGCAGCCGGCAGCTCGATGCGGATGTCACCCGGGCTTTTGCTCAGCTCAATTTTGCGCGCCTGGCCAAGGGCGCTCCGTCCCCAGAGATCTTGGAGCAACAAGTTAAGGACAATCCAAAGAATTGCGAAGCACGCTACCAACTAAGCGCAATCAAAGCGCTTCGGGGCGATTATGAAGGCGCCATGGAGCAGCTGCTGGAAATCCTTCAGCGTGATCGGGGCTTTCGCGAGGATGCTGGCCGAAAAGGGCTGGTCGCTTTGTTCGAATTGCTGGGTAGCGAAGGACCGTTGGTGAACCGTTACCGAGGGCTGATGGCATCGGCACTTTATTGACAAAAGCGGTTGACCAGTCGCGTTCCGGGAGACCGCACGTTACTTGCACCTACTGTCCACTGGGACGCTATGGCTCCCGGGCGATTTGTATCGAGGCGGCGCACAACGCCGCTCTGACAAGCCAGTAGTTCTTGAACAGTCTAAGAAGCTGTTTTAAAAGCGTCGCGAGCGCCGGCAGAGCAAGGCGCACGACGGCGAGCCACCGGAGTGTACAAGGGAGTACATGAGGATGGCGAGCCGCCGCGCAACGCCGCTCTGACAAGCGCAGTAGGTTTTAAAACAGCTTCTACGGTTCACGCCAGGCGGTCATCACGAAGGGCCAGCCCTGGCTCTCGCTGCAAGGCCAATACGGCTTCAACGCTAGCCCGGTAGGGCGCGCTCGTCGCTAGCGCTTCGCGCCCGGCGGCGCGCCGTTGCGGATGCATACTGGCCAAGCGAGTGGCGGAAACGGGATTTGGCGAGAGGCGAAGCTCCTCAAGAATCGCGACCGCCCCCGGCCTATTGTTGCATACCAAAACCATATCGCAGCCCGCAGTCAGTGCGGCCCTGGCGCGCGCTGGAAAATTTCCTATGCTCGCAGCGCCGGCCATGCTCACATCATCGCTAAATACCGCGCCCTTGAACCCAAGCTGTCCTCGTAGGATGACTTGCAGCCAATGTCGAGAGAACCCTGCAGGATTGGGGTCCACCTGAGAATAAACCACATGAGCGGGCATCACTGCGGCCAGACCGTACTCGATCATGCGTTCGAAGGCGCGCATGTCCTCCCATCGAATCGTCTCTAGGGTGCGGTGATCGACGGGCAACGTATGGTGGGAATCGGCTGCGACGCTGCCGTGACCAGGAAAATGCTTGCCCACGGCTCGCATGCCCGCCTGGCGCATACCCCGCATGCAGGCTCTGGCCAGCTCGGCCACAATTTCCGGATCGCCGTGAAATGCCCGATCGCCGATGACCGTGCTACGACTACGCGCCAAGTCGAGCACCGGCATAAACGAAAAATCGACGCCGGCAAAACCAAGCTCCGCCGCGAGCACCCAGCCGCAGGCTTCAGCGAGCGCCAAGCCACGCCGCTTATCTTGATCATAGAGTGATCCAATGATTGCAGACGCCGGAAGCCGCGTAAAACCCGCCTGAAAGCGCTGCACCCGCCCACCTTCCTGATCGACGCCAATCAGCAGCCGCGGCTCCCGTAGACCGTGAATCACGCTCGTTAAAGCGGTCAACTGTTCCGGGGACTCATAATTGCGGCTAAATAGAATGACACCGCCGACCAGCGGATGAAGCAAGAGCTCGCGCTCTTCGGCCACCAGCTCGGGGCCCGCCAGATCCAACATTATGGGTCCTAATGGCATGATGTATCCCAGCGGCTTCCTTTTTTTCGAGTGACTTAGAAGCTGTTTACAAAACGACCGCCTGTTACCATCCCTCAAGCGATTGCTTTACACTCTCATAAGGAAGGTAGGCGGTGAAGTGGCGCAATAGCCGCTTAGCGCTTTCTTCAGTGCTCCACTCGATACCGAAATCGGCTAGCTGCGTTACCTCGAGCCCCGCATACCCACAGGGATGAATGCGCCCGAACGGCTCCAGGTCCATGTCTACATTGACAGCGAGCCCATGGTAGCAGCAACCTCGGCGCACCCGCAGCCCCAGGGCAGCGACTTTTTTCCCTCCTGCGTAAACCCCGGGCGCTCCTGGCTTGCGCTCAGCACCAATGCCTTGGGCGATCAACAGGTCGATAACCGATTGCTCCAACAGGCTGACGAGCTCCCGGACTCCCAAGCGCTGCCTTTGCAGATCGAACAGCACATAGACCAGCAGCTGTCCCGGGCCGTGATAGGTGACTTGTCCGCCGCGATCGACGTGCAAAACCGGAATCGCGCCAGGCGCCAACACGTGCTCGCGACGTCCTGCCTGGCCGAGGGTAAAGATGGGCGGGTGCTCCAGACACCAGATGATATCCGGTGTCGTGGGGTCGCGCTCCTCCGTGAACCGCCGCATTGCCTGCCAAGTCTGGAAGTAGTCAGAAATCCCACGCCACGACACCGTGAGTGTCGGCGGAATTGACACCGCCCGGCGCGGATAATGCTGCTGCGGGATAACCAAGATTTAGCCAGCCGAATGCGCTCCGCTGTGCGTAGCTAATACATAGTCCTGAAACAGTGCGTTGAGTTTTTTCCACTCTGGACCCGGCCTGCCATCGCCCACTGCTGTGCCGTCGATCGCAACCACCGGCACCACCTCCATGGTGGATGCCGTCAACCACACCTCACTGGCCTGGCGCAACATGGCGAGCGACACCGGCTCCTCAGCGCTAGCAATGCCCGCCGCCGAAGCCAGCTCGAGAACCAATGCCCGAGTTATGCCGGCAAGCAATCGAGGGCCAACGGGAGGCGTCAGCACCCGCCCCTGATGCACAACGAAGACATTGCTCGAGGCACCTTCGGTCAGCCAACCGCCTCGGAAAAGTAAGCTCTCCGCGGCGCCGGCGTCAATCGCCTCTTGCTGTAATAAGACGTTGGCAAGTAGGGTTATTGCCTTGATGTCGCAACGACTCCAGCGGTTGTCTTCACGAACAACAGCCGAAACGCCACGGCTTTTCTGATGATGCTTCACTCGAGGCAGGCCCATGGCAAAAACCGTCGGACGGGCCCCTGATGGGAACGCATGCGCACGCAACGCCGTGCCACGGGTGACCTGCAGATATACCGCCGGATCGCTGCTTGCGTTACGCTGAACCAGGTCTTCCAGCAAACCGACCCACTGAGATCGAGGCCACGGCTGGGGGAGCCGCGCCCCCTCAAGGCTGCGCTCTAGGCGTGCGAGGTGCTCGTACAATTTGAACAGCCGTCCGCGATAAACGGGAATGACCTCGTAAACCCCGTCACCGAATAGAAAACCACGGTCGAGCACCGGCACCCGCAAGTTCTCGGCCGAAGCCCATTCACCATTTAAGTAGGCAACACTCACTGGAAATAAAGCCGGACTTGGTCTGTCAAGCGTTGCCAGAGACTGCCTTCAGCCACAGTTTGCAGCGACACCAATGGACGTTCCGCAATTTGCTCCTCTCCAAGGCTAATCAAGGCCTTGCCTAGGGTTTGGCGTTTTTCTATCGGTGCTTTGATATCCGCTTCGAGCTGCATATTGCCCTTGAGCTGATCATATTGGCCGCGCGGAACGGTGATGTAGAGATCATCGTCAAGACCGACTTCCACCTGGGGAACGCTTCCTTCCCACACACGAACCTTGATAAGGGATTCGTGTGCCTGGTAAAGACGATGCGTCTCAAAGAAGCGAAAACCGTAATTGAGTAAGGTCTGGCTTTCTTGAGCACGGGTCTTCTCACTTTGTGCGCCGAGAACAACGGAGATTAACCGCATGCCATCGCGCTTTGCCGAGGCCACCAGGCAGTAGCCGGCAGAATCCGTATGGCCAGTCTTTAAACCATCGACAGAGTCATCGCGCCATAACAGCTTGTTTCGATTGTATTGTGTGATGCCGTTATAGTCATATTTGCGAATCGAATGCCACTCATAGTATTGCGGGAAATTACGGATAATAGCTCTGGCGAGCATCGCCAAATCGCGCGCAGTGGTATATTCGTTTGGATCGGGCAGGCCCGTGGCGTTGACGAAATGCGTATTGCTCATTCCCAAACCTTGCGCGTAGTGGTTCATCAGCTGGGAAAAAGCCACCTCATCACCCGCCACGAATTCCGCTAGCGCAACGCTGGCGTCATTACCAGACTGGATAATAACGCCCTTGAGAAGTTGTTCAACGGGAACCTGCTTGTCCACTTCAACAAACATCCGTGAGCCGGAGGTGCGCCATGCCTTCTCGCTCACTCGCACCAGGTTATCGAGCGCAATGTTGCCCTCTGTGAGCTCAGAGAAGACGACATACACCGTCATCAATTTGGTGAGGCTCGCCGGCTCCATACGCTCATCGGCATTGCTCTCGGCCAGTACGCGGCCGCTGTGATAGTCCATCAGAATGTGAGCACCGGCATCAATGGTGGGAGGGGATGGCGTTAACAGCGGGGCGCCTGCTACCGCACTACTGAACAAACAGAGCAGAAACGAAACCACTGTAAGTAACGATCGCCTTAGGTGCGTTAGAACCACGGTTGCTATATCCCCCGTTTAAGACAGATTTGGCGTCGTGAAGTCGGCTGCGGCTCGCGGCGCATTAATGCTCTTCGATAATGCGAGGCTTGCTGACTCCTGCAGCGGCTAGCTTAGCCGCAAGACGTTCGGCTTCCGCAACGGTCTCTATCGGGCCAATGCGGACACGGAACAGGTTGCCGCTAGCTTGCGACACTTTACTGAGTCCCGCGGTGATGCCCACATGGCTGCGCAAACGCAGCTTGAGATGCTCGGCATTGGCGAGTGAGCGAAAAGCCCCGGCCTGCACATACAGCGGTGGCAATCGCCGCGCAGTGTTGACCGACTGGCCGTCCTGGTGGACCGCAGATGAATTAGCCGGTTTCGGGACAACGGTCCGCACGCTCACCTGCGCCGTGCCGGTTTCAACGATGCCCAGTTTCGCCGCCGCCGCATAGGATAGATCGAGTACCCGTTCAGAGTGAAAAGGCCCGCGGTCATTGACCCTCACGACAACGCGGCGATCATTGGCCAGATTAGTGACTTCCACATAGCACGGTAGGGGCAGGGTTCGGTGGGCTGCTGTCATTTGATACATGTCGTACGGCTCGCCACTTGAGGTACGCCGCCCATGGAACTTTGTGCCATACCAAGATGCAATGCCGCGATCACTGTACCCCCGACTACTGATTTGGGTGAAATAGCGCTCACCGTTTACCACATAGGAGGGAGGGTTACCGTAACGGCTAAGTGGCTCGAACCGCGGCACCGCGTCGGGTATGGTCGCGACATCGATCGGTTTGTGCGGAGGCCCATCCGACTTTGGCAGATCGACACAGGCCGTGAGCAAGAGTATCAGCCCACCGATGCAGATAATAGTCGGCGCCAGCGACGGCCTTATCATCTGCCGGGTGGGGCTGAACACCGCTGCGCTTACCATCGCGGCGTTGCGCGGCGCCTTCAAATCCTCATGTACGCCCATGCACACTCCGGTTGACTCACCACCGTGCGCCTTGCTCCGCCGGCGGGTACGGTATTCTTAAAGCAGCGTGCGCATCCCTCGAGTCCCTATAAATCCTTGGCATCCCCGAGCTGTGTGCGGATTGCCTGCGCCAATTGATACACGGCCATGGCGTAAAGCGGGCTGTGATTGTAGCGGGTGATGGTGTAGAAATTCTGCAGCCCAACCCAATACTCTGGACCCTCGCGCGCTTCAAACTCGATCAGCGCACCTCGCCCCTGATGCGGCGCCGCGCTGCCAAAGGACACGCCACGGGCCTGCATGTCTGTCAACGTGAGCTGAGGCTTGATGCCGCCGCTGGTGAGCTCCCGGGCGTCCTGAGAGCGCAGCTCAGCAGGGAACGCCACGTCCGCGTCTTTTTCCCAGCCATGTCTTCTCAGATAATTGGCGACACTGCCGATGGTGTCCGTAGGATTTCCCAACAGATCTCGAACCTTATCGCCGTCGAAGTCCACAGCATACTGCCGATAGCTGGTCGGGATAAACTGCGGCAAACCCATCGCGCCGGCATAGGAACCCTTAATGGATCGCGGATCGAAACCTTCTTCCTGCGAGAGTAGCAGAAATGCTTGCAACTCACTGCGGAAAAAGCGACTGCGCTTTGGATAGCGGAAGGCAAGTGTCGAGAGCGCATCCAGCACTCGATAGCGCCCGGTGTGCTCACCGTAGCGGGTTTCGACGCCGATAATCGCCACGATAATTTCTGGACTCACGCCGAACTCCTGATGGGCACGAGTCAGGTCTTTCCTGTGGGTGCGCCAGAACGCAACTCCGCCTTCTATCCGAGGAGGGGTTACGAAAATTGCTTGATATTGATACCAGGGTTTGCGCTCCGCTGGGCGGGAAATGGCATCAAGCACCTCCGGAAGCACCTTGGCATCGGCCAAAATGGCGTTTACATCGGGCCGCGGGAAGCCGTGTTGCTCGACCATGTCATCAACGAACCGCTGCACCTCTGGCTCATCGACAAGGCGCTCGAGCGCCATTGTCGCACTGGACAAACCCAACAAAACTATTCCCAGCATGCTCGCCAGTGGTGTCAGAGGCAACATCCCCCGCCGAACCCAGGCAACCCTCGAGAAAGCGTTGTAACCCACGAGTTGGCTCCGGTGAAGGGGCTTAGAAAGAGATTTGAGAAGATTTCGCAAGTCCATGGTCTTTCCTATGCGATAGTCATACCAGTGCAACTAGTTCTGCCGGAGTCATACCAGTGCAACTAGTTCTGCCGGCGCTCGCGACATTTTCAAAGCGGGTCCTTAGGCCAACACAATAGCGGCCTTTTGGTTATTTAATGCGATAACAGCCTACGGTGACTGTAAAGCGACATCAAGATTCCGAAAGATGCCATAACGGTAACTAAAGAAGTGCCGCCATAACTCATCAATGGAAGCGGCAAACCGACCACCGGCAGCAGCCCGCTTACCATACCGATATTGACAAACGCATACACGAAAAATGTCAAAACCAGACTTCCCCCAAGCAATTTTCCAAAGACATCCTGGGTGTTCATGGCAAGATACAAGCCTCGGGTGACAACGAACAGATAAGCCGTAAGCAGGCACGCAATACCCAGCAGTCCGAACTCCTCGCCGAAAACCGCAAACACAAAATCCGTGGAACGCTCGGGCAAAAAATCGAGTTGCGACTGAGTGCCATTCAACCAACCCTTGCCGTAGAGGCCGCCTGAGCCAATGGCAATTTTGGATTGAATGATGTGATAGCCACTGCCGAGGGGATCCTTTTCTGGATCGAGGAAGGTCAGTACGCGAAGGCGCTGGTAGTCATGCATATAAAACCACAACAGCGGCGCACAAGACGCCACTAAGAGAACCACTGCCGAAATAAGCCGCCAGCGCATCCCCGACAAAAACAACACAAAGCCGCCCGAACTGGCAATTAACAGCGCTGTGCCTAAATCAGGCTGCTGCGCGATCAGCAGGGTTGGCACGATAATCAGAATCGCAGCAGCCATGATTCGCCCGGTCGAAGGCGGTAACGGGCGCTCGGCGAGAAAATAAGCAACCATCATCGGCACGAGTACCTTAAGCATCTCGGAAGGTTGGAAATTGAAGGAACCAACTTTCAGCCAGCGCTGCGCCCCTTTGCCGACGTCACCCACCAGGAGAACGGCCAACAGCAAGCCTATGCCGCAGGCATATAGCCACGGCGTCCAGTGAAAGAAGTGCCGCGGAGCGATCTGCGCAAACCCGATCATGATGCCAAAGGCCACCAGTAGGCGAAAGCCTTGTCTCATCAGCAAAGCCGGATCCTGCCCTCCAGCGCTGTAGAGCACCACCAGTCCGGCGCCCGAGAGCAATCCCAACGCGAGCAGCAAGGGCAAATCCACATGCATTTTTTGCGCGTTTGTCGACCTAGCCATCGCCTGGGCGTCTCATGAGCGCTTCAGCTGCTGGTATGGATCGGGCGTCGCGTTGGACAGCCTCACTGACTGCCCGTTCGTCAGCACGCTGCGCCCCATAGCCGGACACCCTTACGCCCTCTGGAGGATGTTGGTATGGCAGATGGTGCAGATAATGGTCGATTATCTTGCGCGCCACGGGCGCCGCTGCGCTGCTGCCGCTACCACCGTTTTCGACCACAATAGCAACGGCTATTTGGGGCTCATCGGCCGGCGCGAAGGCGATAAACAAACCATGGTCCCGCAGTTTCTTGTCAATCTTTTCCTCGTCATACTCTTCATTCTGGGCGACACCAAACACTTGCGCGGTACCCGTCTTACCACCCATTCGGTAGTTCATTCCGAGGCCGGCCCGGCGCGCGGTGCCCTTTGCTCCATGCACCACGTTGACCATTGCACGGATCACGCGCTGCCACTGCCTAGGATCATCAACATGTACCGACGGCAGCAGCACTGACGGCAGCCTAGTGACATGACCGTTGATGGTATCGGTCATGCGATCCACGACGCGTGGCCGCACACGCTTTCCCCTGGCACTGAGCGACGCCACTGCCGAAGCAAGCTGTAGCGGCGTCGCCAGCGTGAATCCTTGTCCGATTCCAGTGATGAGGGTCTCACCAGGAAACCAGACTTCGTTGCGATTAGCTCGTTTCCAGCTCGGTGACGGCATGAGCCCGGATGCTTCACCGGGCAGATCGATGCCGCTGGGAATCCCAAACCCGAACTCCTGCATAAAGCGATGCATGTGGTCAATACCGAGCTTGAGCGCCAACTCATAAAAGTAAACGTCACAGGATTCAACGATGGCACGCTCGAGATCCACTGGCCCGTGGCCGCCCTTCTTCCAATCTCGGTAGAGGTGAGTCCGTCCCTTGAGCCGGTACCAGCCCGGGCACCAGATATCCTTACGAGCGGCTTCATAATCATCTGCCAGGGCGGCCAATGCCAAGAATGGCTTGACCGTAGATCCCGGGGGATACTGACCGTGGAGAGTGCGGTTAAACAATGGGCGATACGGCGAGCTGCGTAGCTCGTTGTAGGTTTCGGCATCGATGCCGTTGACGAATAGGTTCGGGTCAAAACCAGGCATACTGGCCATGGCAAGCACATCCCCCGTCTGGGGCGCAATAGCCACCACCGCGCCACTTTCCGATCCAAGGGCGCGTTCGGCGGCGGCCTGCAAAGAAGCGTCGAGCGTTAGGTGCAGATCCTTGCCGGGAACCGGAGCCGTGCGGCTCAGAATTCGCAGCGTACGCCCTTGTGCATTGATCTCGACATGCTGGAGACCCACCCGACCATGTAAGTCCGCCTCATAGGCCTGCTCTACGCCCACCTTCCCGATATGATCTGTGCCGCGGTAGTTGACGGCATCGACCTGCCGCAGTTCTCGCTCGCTGATGCGGGCGACGTAGCCGATGACATGGACTCCGAGGGAACCAAGGGGATACTCCCTTGCAAGCCGCGCCTGCACGTCAACTCCAGGGAACCGATGGCGATTCACAGCGAAGCGGGCGACCTCCTCTTCGCTCAACTGTAACCGCAAGGGCACGCTCTCAAAGCGCCGCTTGCTCTTCAGGCGTTCGTAGAAACGCTGCTCATCGCTCTGGGCGATGGCAACGATCGCCTTCAGCGCCTCAAGCGTAGCGCCTAGATCCGACACCGCTTCCGGTATGATCTCCAGGCTGTGATAAGGTCTGTTTTGCGCCAGCACGACTCCGTTGCGATCAAAAATAAGGCCGCGCGGCGGCGCAACAGGAACAATCTTGACACGATTGCTACGCGATAGGGTTTGGAAATGCTCGTGGTCCACCACCTGGAGTTGCACCAAGCGTATCATCAGAGTACCCGCGAGCAGAAATGCCAGGGCCACAGCAATGGCAAAGCGCGAACGTAACAGCGCCGACTCACGGGCAAGATCCTTTAGGGTGAGGCTCAAACGCCAGTGTCTCAACCCCGTGGCGGAGCGTTGACCTCGCCGCCCACGCAAGAAATGCCTAGGCCACACGATACCGGCGACGCACACCGCGTAGTAACACAAACACCGATGGCCATAGCAACGTGCTGGCCAGCGGGCAAGACCAATAATCCCACGCGCTCACCGGCCGTCCTACGGTACCGTCCACCCACAGAAGACAAAGCTGGTACAGCAGGATCAGCGCAAAAACGCTCACCCCTTGCTGCCAAACAGGCAATACGCGAATGCGTTGATAGAGCTTCAGGGTAATAAACGCCACGATACTCAGCGCGAAAGCGTGCTGTCCGAGGAGCGTGCCGATTAACACGTCCAATAAGATCCCGACTAACCACGCAGTGCCGACACCGATCCGGTGTGGAAGAGCCATGCACCAATACACCAGCACCAACGCCACCCATGCGGGGCGCCAGATCTCGGCCCATGAGGGCAGCGGAAAGGCGGTTAGCATAAGGGCCATCAAGAAGGTCACGACGACGAACCCACCACCTTGGGGACTATTGCGGATCATCGCTCCGGACGTTTATGCAGAAACAGATGTGGATAAACAAACGACACGCAGGACTCTTTTAGCCGTCAGCCTTCCGGCCACTCCTTGCCGTGCCCGGTGAAGAAAAGGACGGGAGCACTTCGTTATCATTGCGCTCAGTGGCCGGCCACACCAGCAGCACTTCTCGATTTCGCTCTAGATGGGCGCTTGGCTCCACCAATACCTTAGCAAACGGTTGCCCATTATCGCGCTCAATGCTTCTGATCTTGCCGACAGGATATCCTGGCGGAAAACGCCGGCCGAGGCCGGAGGTTACCAAGGCATCTCCCACCTGAAGATCGGCGTTGTTCGGAATATGGGACAACTCCAGCAGGTTGACGGAACCCGTGCCAACGGCGATCGCCCTCAGGCCACTGCGGGTGACCTGGATGGGCAAGGCATGACTGGGATCGGTAATCAGCATCGCCGTGCTGGAAAATGGGCCCACCCGTGTCACTTGGCCCAGAATGCCATCGGCATCGACCAGCGACTGGCCGATGAATACGCCGCCCCGCGAACCTTGATTCAACATGATTTGACGACTGAACGGATCCATGTCCACCGCCAACAACTCGGCAATCAGCACGCGGTCGCTGACCTTATCCGACGATCCCAGCAAACCTCGCAAGCGTCGGTTCTCCGCTTCCAGCTCATTTAACCTTCCCAGGCGGGACTCCAGCACCAATTGTTTCTGCCGCAGTTGCCCATTTTCTTCCAGCAGTACTTTACGGCTCGCCAGATTTTCCCCTGCCCAATTCGCTGCCGCCACCGGGACATTGACAGCGTATTGCAAAGGATAAAGCAAAATCGCCAGAAGGTTGCGAGTGGATTCGAGCTGTTGGCCGCGATGGTCAAGCGTCATCAGTACCACAGATACGATAACGAACAGCAGCAAGCGCACGCCCGCTGGTGGTCCGTGAATGAACAGCGACTTTGTCAGCTTGAGAGTCTTCCGTTAGCCACGTTTCCCGCCGGTCATGGCTGCACTAAACGGCTTACCGCCTGCGATAAAACCCATTCAGCCTTCTGCCGCGAGCACCTTTAGGTGAGTAGCATACGTCATGCACAAACTACGCCGAATGAGCTCACTCGTCGGAAGGTGAGCGCCGATTGGCTGCAGCCACCGGCTCGCTCGAAAAGAGGCCGCGCTTGCGCTTAAAACAGAAACCCGACCATCGCGCGTTGCGTCTGGAGATTACAAGGACACGATCTGGCGGGTATAATTTTGGAGAAAGAGCACCAGCGCCACTTGCGCAAAGCATGTAGCCCGCGCCTCGCCGGAAAACCAGAACCCCCCATGGCCGAGAGCGAGCAATGCCAAGCGCAGCAGCTTTTAAAACATCCTCTAACGGAGCTCATTCATGTCCCTGACAAAGGCCGACGTCATTAAAATCGCACACCTGGCGAGACTTGCCGTCTGCGAGGACGATATTCCTGTTTATCTGCGCGATCTTTCCAATATTCTTGATTTTGTCGAGAAAATGAATGCGGTGGACACGACGGACATCGAGCCCATGGCGCATCCGCTCGCTGCAGCCCAGCGTCTGCGCCCCGATCAGGTGACGGAAGAAAACCGAAGAACGCAGTTTCAGACTTTGGCGCCGCAGGTTGAAGGTGGGCTTTACCTGGTACCTAAAGTTATCGAGTAACGAATGACTCACGACGAAATCCCGCTGCACCAAAAATCCATAGCAGCGCTTTCCGCCATGCTGCAAGAGGGCACGGTTACGAGCATTGAGTTAATTGAGGTATTCCTGGAGCGCATCCATCAGCTGGATCCACAACTCAATAGCTTTATCACTGTGATCCCGGAGCAAGCCCGCCAGCAGGCGCGCGCTGCCGACAAGCGTATTGCCGCGGGGGCCTCGGGAGCATTAACGGGAATTCCCCTCGCCCATAAAGACATCTTCTGCACCGAAGGCGTAAGAACCTCCTGCGGTTCTCGAATGCTCGATAATTTTATCGCTCCATACGATGCCACCGTTGTCAATCGCTTGAGCGCGGCCGGCATGATTGTCCTCGGCAAGACCAATATGGATGAGTTCGCCATGGGCTCTTCCAACGAGACAAGCTTCTACGGCCCGGTGCGCAATCCGTGGGATGTGGCGCGCGTGCCGGGAGGCTCCTCTGGAGGTTCTGCCGCCGCCGTAGCGGCGCGCTTGGTCCCTGCCGCAACCGGCACCGATACCGGCGGGTCGATCCGCCAGCCCGCGGCCCTTTGCGGCATCACCGGACTGAAGCCAACCTACGGTCGCGTCTCGCGTTACGGCATGATTGCGTTCGCCTCAAGCTTGGATCAAGGAGGACCGCTGGCCCGTACGGCGCAGGATGTCGCCTTGCTCTTGGGCGCGATGGTAGGCTTCGACGACCGCGATTCAACCAGTGTCGACCGGCCAGTGGAGAATTATGCGGAATACCTTTCTGGCTCAGTTGCCGGTTTGACTATCGGTGTGATCGACGAGCACTTTGGTGAAGGTCTCGACAGCAATGTCGCTGAGAGAATTGAGAGCGCCCTTCGAGAATATGAAAGGCTTGGGGCAAAAATCCGCCGCATCAGTCTTCCCCATTCCCCCCTATCGGTCCCCGCCTACTACGTGGTAGCACCTGCCGAATGCTCCTCTAATCTTGCCCGTTATGACGGCGTTCGTTATGGCCACCACGCTGAGGCACCTTCGAGTCTGGAAGATATGTATAAGCGTTCGCGTACGCAAGGCTTCGGCGCCGAAGTCAAGCGGCGCATTATGATTGGAACCTATGCTTTATCCGCCGGCTACTATGATGCCTATTACCTGCAGGCGCAAAAACTGCGCCGGCTTATCGCTGACGACTTCAAGTCAGCCTTTGCCTCGGTGGACGTCATCATGGGCCCCACGTCGCCCACCGTGAGCTTTAAGCTTGGAGAGAAGCTCGCCGATCCCGTGACCATGTATCTCTCGGATATTTTTACTATCGCCGTCAACCTGGCTGGACTGCCCGCGATTTCCATACCGGCGGGATTTGTCGATGACTTGCCCGTGGGGCTGCAGATCATCGGTAATTATTTCGACGAGGCTCGGCTGCTCAATGTCGCTCATCAATACCAACAGGTGACGGACTGGCACGAACAGGCACCGCCTGGATTTGCATGAGAAGCTGTTCAAAAAATGTCGCGGGCGTATGACAAATGCGTTCGCCTACGAAGTTTTGGTGGTAGTCATATGCGATGGGAAGCGGTCATCGGTTTGGAACTGCATGCGCAGCTAGCGACCAAAAGTAAGATCTTCTCTGGCGCCGCAACCGCCTTTGGCGCACCTCCCAACACCCAAGCCTGTGCCATTGACCTCGGTCTACCCGGTGTATTGCCGGTGCTGAATGCGGAAGCGGTGCGCATGGCGGTGAAGCTCGGGCTTGCCATCGAGGCGACGATTGCGCGCCGCTCGGTCTTTGCGCGCAAGAATTACTTTTACCCGGATCTGCCCAAAGGGTACCAAATCAGTCAATACGAGCTGCCAATCGTATCCGGAGGGCACGTCGAGATCGATCTTGAAGAGAGAGGACCCAAAACCATCGGCATCACCCGCGCACATTTGGAAGAAGATGCTGGCAAATCTCTGCATGAAGATTTTCACGGCTTCTCCGGCATTGATCTCAACCGGGCGGGCACGCCATTACTGGAGATTGTGTCCGAGCCAGACCTGCGCTCGGCGCGCGAAGCCGTGGCCTATATGAAAAAAATGCACTCGCTGTTGCGCTATCTGGAAATTTGCGATGGCAACATGGAGGAAGGATCGTTTCGCTGCGATGCCAATGTTTCGGTACGCACCCGAGGCAGCCCCACCTTCGGCACTCGCACCGAGCTCAAAAATCTGAACTCCTTCCGTTTCGTTGAGCGTGCCATTGACTACGAGATCGATCGCCAAATCGACCTCCTCGAAAACGGCGGTCACGTGGTGCAGGAAACCCGCCTGTATAATCCCGAGACGAACGAAACCCGCCCCATGCGCGGGAAAGAAGAGGCCAACGACTATCGCTACTTCCCGGATCCGGATCTACTGCCGCTCGTGTTTGATGAGACCTACGTCGAGTCCGTTCGACATAGCCTCCCCGAGCTACCTGACGCCAAAAAACAGCGCTTCCAGGAACAGTACGCACTGAGCACCTATGATGCCCGTATCCTGACCGCCAGCCGTGAGTTGGCTGATTTTTTCGAGGCTACCGTCGCCGCCGCCGGGGGTGAAGCCAAACGTGTAGCCAACTGGATCATTGGGGATCTCACCGGCGTCCTCAATAAATCAGGAAGGGCCATCGCTGAAAGTCCCGTCTCCCCAAAGATGCTGGCAGGCATGATTCGGCGCATCGCTGACGGTACGATTTCAGGCAAGATCGCCAAGGAGATTTTCGAGGCAATGTGCAATGGCAAAGGCGACGCCGACACTCTCATCGAGCGCCAAGGACTGAGGCAGGTTAGCGACTCGGAGACTATCGAACGCATCATTGGCGAGGTCATTGCCGCGCATCCGGAGCAAGTGACGGGCTACCGGGAAGGTAAACACAAGCTCCTCGGATTTTTCGTCGGCCAGGTTATGAAGTTATCCAAGGGCAAGGCCAATCCCAAGCAAGTCAACGATCGCCTAAAATCCAGGCTTGACGAGGGCGGGTAGCCGCCCCGCCACATTGCGCCCCCCTACCCTGCTTCAGGGGGGAATGATTGTTTTGCAGTCGGCACCAGCTGGGGCGGCGGTGGGTTTGCATGACCATTGCCCGCCGGGAAGCGGGCACTGAGCCTACATGGACGTATTCACGGCGTGTCATGTAAACCTGCCCCGCCCCAGCTCCACCTCGAGCGGTTCGCGGCCGAGACCGAGGGTTATTCAGGCCATGGTCATCGTTTCGTCCGGGTGGCAGTCAATCGCCTTGCCGCAAGGGTGTGTTCAGCAGGGATGCTGGACTCAAGTCTACAAGGATGTATTCACGACGTCCCTTGAGGCAAGGCGATTGACTGCCACCCGGACGAAACGATGACCGTGGCC
>JBAPTW010000201.1:0-1573 GCA_049282355.1 Gammaproteobacteria bacterium
GAATTCGCACACCTATGCCGAGCGCCGCACCACCCGCAATGCCGAGCGCAAGGCGCTGCATACGATGGGCCTCGAGGAAGGCGCCAAACGCGCCGAGATCAAGGGCCGTTTCAAGGAGCTGGTGAAGCGGCACCATCCCGACGCCAATGGCGGCGATCGCGGCACGGAAGACAAATTGCGAGAAATCATAGAGGCATACAGGTTCTTGAAATCGACGGGGCTGTGCTGATCTGAGGCCCTTTCGCCGGCGTCTCGACAGGGAAACCGCCGCAAGAACGCGGGTTCTTTGTTTCAGCCGATGAGGATTTTCCGGGACGGCTAGTGCACAGGAGCCTATAGGTTCCTATATGAGGCGAAATCCCTGTCCTTCGTTCCGGTCGAAAGCGCGGTCTGCTATTTTCGCGGATGCGTCAGGCGTAAGCGCCTTGGATCCCCGTTTGTCGGACACCGCCGAGGCCAGGAGGTGCAATGAACCCCGCAACTGAAACCGTGGCCGGCCTGCCCGACATGAAAGTGTCGGTGCGACAGCTGTTCGGCATCGAAAGCGATATGGAAGTTCTGGCCTATTCCGAGCCAGATGAGCATGTTCCCGAAATCGATGCCGATTATCGATTCGACCGGCCAACCACGCTCGCCATTCTTGCCGGCTTCGCCAAGAACCGGCGGGTGATGGTGACTGGCTACCACGGCACCGGCAAGTCGACCCATATCGAGCAGGTCGCGGCGCGCCTCAACTGGCCCTGTGTCCGGGTCAATCTCGACAGTCACATCAGCCGGATCGATCTGATCGGCAAGGACGCGATCGTGATCCATGAAGGCCAGCAGGTGACCGAATTCCGCGACGGCATCCTGCCCTGGGCACTCCAGCACAATGTCGCTTTGTGCTTCGATGAATATGACGCCGGCCGCCCGGACGTCATGTTCGTGATCCAACGCGTGCTCGAAGTGTCGGGCCGCCTCACGCTGCTCGACCAGAACAAGGTGATCAAGCCGCATCCCGCCTTCCGAATGTTTGCCACCGCCAACACGGTCGGCCTCGGCGACACGAGCGGCCTCTATCACGGCACCCAGCAGATCAACCAGGGCCAGATGGACCGCTGGTCGATCGTCACGACGCTCAACTACCTGCCACACGACAATGAGGTGGAGATCGTCCTCGCCAAGGCGAAACACTATCGCACCGAACAAGGCCGCGATATCGTGAACAAGATGGTCCGGCTCGCCGACCTCACCCGCAACGCCTTCATGAACGGCGATTTGTCGACCGTCATGAGCCCGCGCACCGTGATTACTTGGGCGGAGAATGCCGATATTTTTAAGGATATCGGCTTCGCCTTCCGGGTGACATTCCTCAACAAATGCGACGAGCTCGAGCGTCCGCTGGTCGCTGAATTCTATCAGCGCTGCTTCGGGCAGGAATTGCCGGAATCTTCGGTGAATGTAGCGCTGAGCTGATTTTTGCCCCTCTCCCGCGAAGAGGGCGAAACAAGTCATGGCCTCGAACGTCAAAGCCAAGCCTTCGGTTAAAGAGAGCCCGAACGAACCGTTCAAGCGGGCGGTGACGGGTTGTCTG
>JBAPTW010000202.1:0-14773 GCA_049282355.1 Gammaproteobacteria bacterium
CCGCCACCGGCTTTTCCTTCGAAAAGATTTTTTGGAGCGTAGTGATGAGTAGCGTAGTACAGACCCAGCTGAGCACACTCGGGCTGATGTTTCGAGCTCACCCCTGGCATGGGGTAACCATCGGCGATAACGCGCCAGAACAGATTAATGCTTATGTGGAAATGGTGCCCACGGACAATGTCAAGTATGAGCTGGACAAAGCATCCGGTTTGTTGAAGGTGGATCGCCCACAGAAGTTTTCTAGCATGCCTCCAATGTTGTATGGATTCGTTCCCCAAACCTATTGCGGCGACAACATCGCCCATCTCTGTGCGGAAAAAACCCGTCGCGACGACATTGTCGGCGATAGCGATCCCCTCGATATCTGCATTTTCACTGAGCGCCCCATTGAGCACAGCAACATTTTGGTGTCGGCGGTTCCCGTAGGTGGATTTCGCATGATCGATGGAAATGAGGCTGACGACAAGATCGTCGCCTACCTGAAAGGCGATTTAATTTTTGGCCAATGGCAGGACGTGGCGGACGTGCCGCCTTCACTCCTAGAGCGCTTGAGGCATTATTTCCTCACTTATAAGGATATCCCCGGAGCAGAGCAACACAATTGCGAAATCACACACCTCTATAATCGCGAGGAAGCCCACGAAGTCATTCGGTTAAGCCAACAAGATTATCGGGAAACATTCGCTGTGCTTAGCCACTTCGGTCCTTTGAGTAAAGCCGCTCGCTAAAGCAATCAAAAGCCATTTTAAGTAAGCTGCACCGGCCAAAACCAACAAGGTAGTTGCCATCGCTAACTCAAGGCAAATCCGAAGGCAAAGAACAAGGTCAGCACAAAGAGGCGGCTGCCACAGGAAAGTATGAAAAACATATTTCGCACCAAGACAACATCGCTTGACGATTCCGCAGACAGCCGCCTGAAACGCTGCCTCACGGCTTCCGACTTAGTGCTGCTCGGCATCGGTGCCATTATCGGTACTGGCATATTCGTGCTTACCGGAATTGCTGCAGCCCATCAGGCCGGGCCTGCCGTCGTGCTTTCTTTCGTCATCTCCGGGACGGCCTGTGCCTTTGCAGCGCTTGCCTATGCAGAGCTCGCCGCCAGTGTGGGCGGATGTGGAAGTGCCTATGGCTATAGCTATGCCGCCTTCGGCGAATTCTTCGCCTGGATCATCGGATGGACATTGCTGCTCGAATATGGAATTGCCGTTGCCGCAGTGGCAAACGGCTGGTCCGGTTACTTCCAGAACGCTCTTACCGCCCTTGGGGTCGGCATGAGTGCTCAATTACTCAACGCCCCGAGCGCTGGCGGCATCGTCAACTTGCCGGCGATGGCTATCGTGCTAACGCTGATGATGTTACTCATCATCGGCGTGAAGCAGAGCGTACGCTTCAATGCCGCGATGGTCTTCGTCAAGCTCTCCACGATAGCCGTGTTTTTAGTGATTGCCGCAGTGAACGTGGATCCCGACAACTGGTCGCCCTTCATGCCCTATGGTTGGTTTGGCTACGCCGCCGACGGGCATCCCATCGGCGTGCTCGCCGGTGCCGCTATCGTTTTTTTCGCCTATATTGGCTTTGACGCCGTATCCACGGCCGCAGAGGAGGCCCATCTGCCTCATCGTGACGTGCCCATCGGGATTCTCGGATCCCTTGCCTTCTGCACGATCATTTATATCTTGGTCGCAGGCCTGCTCACGGGAATCACCCCCTACACCGCACTCGGTGTCTCATCTCCCGTCGCCCACGCCCTGCAGTTACTCGGATTTAACTGGGCATCGGGACTCGTGGCCGCAGGCGTGATTGCCGGACTGACAACAGTGATGCTGGTACTCTACTATGGCCTCACACGCATCATCTTTGCGATGGCCCGCGACGGTCTGTTGCCCACCTTCTTCGCTACCGTGAGCTCTGGCAGCCATACGCCCATTCGAGTCATCGTCCTCTGTGGGGTCATCATCGCGACGATAGCCGGCCTGGTACCGCTCGGAGATCTGGCTGGATTGGTGAACATCGGCACCCTCGCCGCATTTGTCATGGTGTGTTTGGGGGTCATCATCTTGCGCAAGCTGCATCCAGACATGCCCCGGCCTTTTAAAGTGCCATTCGGTCCGCTCATACCCGTTCTGGGAGTGCTTTCTTGCACCATGCTGATGGCTTTTCTCCCGGTTCTCACCTGGCTTCGTTTTCTCGCTTGGTCAAGCCTGGGCATCGTCATTTACTTCGGCTACTCCGTACGTCATAGCAAATTGGCGCCGAAATCATCTTGAGATCGGCGCCATGGACTTGATGACCGAAATCATCGTCGCGACAAAGGGAATATTGTCCACAACCGCCGAAAGGATTGCGGATACCCACATGACCATCATTGCCGTCGCCGTCATATTCCCACCAGGTTACCTGCACCACTCAGTGCGCAAGCAACTTGAGCAAACCGGTGGAGTCTACGCCGTGGACCACAATGAAAAGCCCAATCAAAAAGAAGATCGTTACCCATTCCACCTCGCCAAACGCGTGATGGACATTCCTGGATTGGGCATCCACCGGGCGACCGAAGTTGTGCAATAGCATCAGCACGGCGGCGCCAAGCGCAATGACTCCCATACCGCCCAAGAACTGCAGCTGCTGACTCGGTACCACAACGATACGGCGAGGGGCACCAGCATCGTCAAGCTAAAGAGGACTAAAAGCACCCCAAAAACGCGTCCAATAGCCCACAGCCCCGTGCCGGAAACGAGACGATGCCGAACCGGGCTAGACAAAAACACGGTAGTTCACAACAAAATGCATCGAACGCGAAACGCAGAGTCTATGCGTCTACAATGAATCTGCGGAAGATCCGTCTCTTACGTTTTGCTTGGCCAGCGTGCGCCTTGCGACTCCGGCGCTCACGACAATTTTGAAACAGCTTCTCAGATCGGCCTTCAAAAGAAGACGCCCTGTGGCGGATTTGTTGATCCTCGGCTAGCTGATCCGGCTGCCTCTGGATTGCTGGATTGCAAGCTTTGCCCATTCGCCAGCCCCATTAGAGCCAATGTTTGCGGCGAAAAAGCACCAACATTCCGGTGACGGTGCCAAGCATGACTCCGATGGCTAAGGGGTAGCCCCATTCCCAGCCGAGCTCGGGCATAACGCGGAAATTCATGCCGTAGATGCTCGCAATGAGTGTCGGAGGCATAAAAGCGGTGGCGATCACCGTCAAAACCTTTATGATCTCGTTCAGTCTATGCGTCGTGCCCAGCAGATGGACATCGAGCGTATAGGAAAGCATCTCATGAAAAGACTCGATTGTTTCGATCATGTGAAGCACATGATCGTAGACGTCGCGTAGATAGATCCGAGTTCCTTCGTGAATGAGCACCTCGCCTTCACGCCCAAGCCCGCCAATAACCTCGCGCAACGGCCAGACAAATCTGCGTACCAGCATTATCTCTCGCCGCAGGTGATGCAATGTCTGCTGTGAGCGGCCACTTGGGCGCCGAATAATCCTGTCCTGTAAAGTCTCGATATGCTCGCCAAAGCGCTCGAGCACGCCAAAATATTCGTCGACTATAGCGTCAATCAGCCTGTAGACAAGGTAGTCCGCCCCACGCTCACGGATATGACCATGCTTATCGAGAAGCTGCTGACGTACTGGCTCAAAGAGGCTCGGTTCGTTCTCCTCAAAAGACAGTACGAAGTCCCGCCCGAGGATGATACTCACCTGTTCCCGCACCAGCCTCTGCCCTTCCCCGCCGTTTTGCAGCGCCTTGATGACAATGTAGGTATAATCCTCATAGTCCTCGCGCTTTGGCCTTTGGTCGGTGTTCAAGATGTCTTCGAGCACCAACGGATGCAGCCCGAAGTACTTACCAATCTCAGCCAGCAGCGCGCTATCATGCACGCCTGTGACATGTATCCAGGTAATACCATCTGTTCGACGCAGTCCTCGCCACTTTTCGACAGAAAGCTCGTCTTCCTCGAGTTGCTGCGCATTGTATTGCAGCAACCGAATGCGCGCCGTGTCGCGCTTGCGCTCACCGATATGGACCAAGGTTCCGGGTGGAAGCCCAGCCTTGTGCGATCGCCTTTTAGTCGTTTGCTTCATGGAGTTTTTATGCGCCCAAGGCGTGAAAATCCGAGAATTTGGAGTGCGGCGAAATACGCTACTTGAAATGCTCGCTTTATTCTCATAACGGCCGGCCCGACGAGTCGAGCGCAAGCTCAGCTTGACACGTACGCGAGGACCAATCAATGCCGTGCGGGAGCGCCATAAAGAGGCGTTTGGGAGACTAATATCCTATGGGATGGGACGCCGGACTTACTCTTGCCGTCGTAGGATGTGTCATTGGATTACTGATTTTCACGCGCATCGCATCGGATGTTTTGATGATCGCCGGCGTGACCGTGCTGATGCTCGCTGGAGTCCTCACCAGAGACCAGGCCCTTTCCGGATTAGCCAACGAAGGCATGGTCACCGTGGGGGTCCTTTATATCGTGGTGGCGGGCCTGGAATCTACGGGGGCTACCGCTTGGCTCGCACATCACCTTCTGGGTCACCCAAAGTCGCTTCTCCGGGCACAACTTCGGATGATGGGACAGGTCACAGCCGTCAGCGGATTCTTGAACAATACACCGGTCGTGGCGATGTTCGTGCCAGCGGTCAGGGATTGGGCCAAGAGGCACCGCCTATCGGTATCCAAGCTGCTGATTCCTCTGAGCTACGCCTCTATCCTCGGCGGTATGTGCACGCTGATCGGCACCAGTACGAACCTGGTCGTTAACGGGCTCGTTATGCAGTCCGGCCGCCCAGGGCTTGGTATGTGGGACATCACCTGGGTTGGCCTGCCCGCTGCCTTTATCGGGATCCTCTACCTTGCGCTTGTGAGTCGCTGGCTACTTCCCGACCGCAAGCCCGTGATCGGTCCCCTCAGCGATCCTCGCGAATACACCATCGAGATGCTGGTTGAGCCGAATAGCTCTTTGACAGGCAAAACCATCGAGCAAGCAGGGCTTCGCCACCTGACCAACATGTTCGTTGCGGAAATTGATCGCAATGGCGAAATTCTCGCAGCAGTAGCACCTCGCGAAAGGCTACAGGGAGGCGATCGCCTACTGTTTGTCGGTGTTGTCGACTCCGTCATTGACCTACAAAAGATCCGCGGGCTGGTACCTGCCACCGACCAGGTGTTCAAAATTGATGCGCCCCGCTCGCAACGGATGCTCGTCGAGGCCGTGGTCTCTAGCTCCTGTGCATTGGTCGGAAAAACCATCCGCGACGGCCGATTCCGGACCATTTACAATGCCGTCGTCATCGCCGTCGCGCGCAATGGCGAGCGTATCCGCAAAAAGATCGGCGACATCATATTGATGCCTGGCGATACTCTTTTAGTAGAGGCCCTACCGGGCTTTGTCGAACAGCAACGCAACTCGCGGGATTTCTTTCTCGTCAGCTCGGTCCCGGGCTCAACCCCAATACGCCACGACCGTGCCTCCATCGCTGTGGGCATACTGGCTGCGATGGTTGCGTTGGTCACCTTGGAATGGCTGACGATGCTCGAGGCCGCGATGCTTGCGGCCGGACTCATGCTGGCAATGCGCTGCTGCCGCATTGGTGAGGCGCGTCGCGCGGTGGACTGGCAGATCCTTTTGACCATTGCGGCGGCGCTGGCCTTGGGCCGGGCGCTAGAGACCACCGGTACTGCCACATTCCTGGCGAACGAGCTGATCGCAATGGCGAACGAGGATCCGCTCTGGACTTTAGTGGCGATTTACGGAATTACCATGCTCACCACGGAGCTCATTACCAACAATGGAGCAGCGGCGCTGATTTTCCCCATCGCCATGGCCACCGCCGAAACGCTCAATGCTAACCCCATGCCTTACACGATCGCGATCATGCTGGCGGCCTCCGCCAGCTTCGCGACGCCCATCGGCTATCAGACAAATCTAATGGTATATAACGCCGGCGGCTACCGTTTCAGCGATTACCTGCGCATCGGTTTACCGCTTAATCTTCTCATGTGGGTGTTAGCCTCTGTGATCATCCCCCTTATCTATCCGCTCTAGCTGCCCATCGCACCGCCTTGGCCTAAACGGCTACACACCCTCATGCTGTGCACGCAGCAACGGTGGCGATTCCGCACAGTCCTACCTTCGGTCACCAGCGCGCCCGCTCGGCACTAATCCTAACTAGTCCCAGCTTGGATAATTAGCATTTCGGAAATTACTATCTTTATATAAAACTTTATATATGATATATATAACATCATATAGCGGACCTTGAGTGGGGCAATGATTACATCCGCCCAGATGAAAGCGGCGCGCAGTTTGCTCGGTATCGATCAGCGCCGGCTCGCGGAGTTTGCTGGCTTGTCCCTTCCAACAATCCAACGAATGGAAGCCAGTCAAGGAACGATACGCAGCAACGTGGATTCGCTGGTAAAGGTGGTGGAGGCGTTGGAACGCGCAGGCGTCGAGCTCATCGGCGAGGATGCTATCAGTTACAGTGGTGGACGCGGCGTGCGGTTGCGGAAAACATCGCTCCCTATTCAAGAGTAGCCAGCAGGGCCGGCCGGCACCACTGTAATCAGGAACACGTGTGAGTAGTGTATTGTCTCTTTCGGGTATCGCTGTTGCGGCGAGCCTGTTATCGGGTGGCATCGCCCTGTTCTCTGCGCGCCTGGGACGAACCGCCGCTGTCTTAAGCTTTTCGCTACTCGGTGTGGCCACGATAGCGGCCCTGGTGGCGGGCAGCGTCGTCCTCGTCACCGGCGCCACCCTTAGCTACGAACTGCCGCTTGGCCTTCCGTGGCTGCCGTGGCGGGTCCGGATAGACGCGCTGTCCGGGTTCTTCCTGGTGCTCATCGGCGCAGTGCTTATGGCCGTGGTCGCTTACGGTCCAGGCTACGTCCGCCAGTTCGAGCACGGCCACAACTCGTTTGCTGTGCTTGGCGGATTCAGCGGACTGTTCATAGCCGGCATGCTGCTGGTCATTGTCGCGGATGATGCGTTCTTTTTCATGGTGGCTTGGGAGCTGATGTCGGTCAGCTCCTATTTCCTGGTGGTCTTCCAGCACGAAAACCCCGCGAACCGCCGAGCCGCTTTCCTGTACCTGCTGATGGCTCACGTCGGCGGCCTTTGTATCTTATTGAGTTACGGCATATTAGCGGGTTTTAGCGGCGGCTTCGCCTTCGACATGCTGCGCACCGCTCAAGTTGACGCGAACTGGGCAACCGCGGCGTTTGTGCTGGCTTTGCTGGGATTCGGCATGAAGGCCGGTCTGGTGCCCTTGCACGTATGGTTACCGGAGGCACATCCGGTGGCTGCCAGCCACATCTCAGCACTGATGTCTGGGGTAATGCTCAAGGTAGCGGTCTACGGCTTTGTGCGCTTCACCTTTGACCTGGTTGCCGAGGTTCAGTGGAGCTGGGGAGTGGCAGTGCTTGCCGTCGGCAGCTTTTCGGCCTTGCTGGGGGTTCTGTACGCTCTAATGGAGCACGATCTCAAGCGCCTGCTTGCCTATCACTCGGTGGAGAATATCGGCATTATCTTCATCGGGCTCGGTCTCGCCCTCATTTTCCTCGGCACGGGCCACCGCTTGCTTGGCATCATCGCGCTGGTGGCCGCCCTCTACCACACGATTAATCATGCGCTGTTCAAAAGCCTGCTCTTTTTGGGAGCGGGCGCCATCCTGCACACCTGCCATGAGCGCGATATCCAACAGATGGGGGGATTGTTGCAGCGCATGCCTTGGACCGGCCTGTTCTTCCTGGTGGGCTGCATCAGCATCTCGGCGTTGCCGCCCTTCAACGGCTTTGTCTCCGAATGGCTGACCTTCCAGGCGGCACTGCAAGGATTCGTCCTCGAGAGCGGTGTGCTGCGAAGCCTGTTGCCTATGGCGGCCGCCATGCTGGCCCTGACCGGCGCCCTCGCCGTGGCCTGCTTTGTGAAGGTGTTTGGTGTGGTATTTTTAGGCCAGGCGCGCTCGCGGCAAGTGCGCCATGCCCGTGAAGTGAGCTTCGGCATGCGCGCGGGCCAGGCATGGCTGGCCATTTTGTGCCTGTTGCTGGGCGTGCTCCCAACGGTCATGGTGACACTGATGGATGCCATTCCTCGCCAACTGCTCGGCGCGGGCCTGAGTCAGGCGACCGCCCACGGTTGGCTGTGGCTAACACCCGTGTCGGCCGCAACCGCCAGTTACGCCGCTCCGCTGGTGCTGCTGGCGATCGCTGTCGCCTGGTGGCTCGCCGCGGTGCTGCTACGCCGAGGGGGGATCCGGCAATGCGACCCCTGGGACTGCGGCTTTTCACCCCCGGATCCGCGCATGCAGTACACCGCTACCGCGTTTGCCCAGCCGATTCGGCGGGTCTTTGGTCTGCTGTTTCACATCGACGAGCGGGTTGAGACCGAAGCAGGGATCACTCGCCACCGCCTACGCGTGGACGATCGCAGCTGGGGGCTTTTCTATGAGCCGATCATCCGCCTGGTACAGGCTTGCGCTCGCCAGGTGGCTCGGCTGCAATCCGGAAACGCACGTGCCTACCTCGGGTGGTCCCTAGGAACGTTATTGGTGTTGCTATGGATAGTGTCCTGAGCCCGGCCGCCTGGCTATTGGCAGGTATTCAAGCGCTCCTGTTCACCCTCGCCGCACCGCTCTTGGCCGGCTGGGTAAAGAAGATCAAGTCACGGCTACAGAACCGACACGGCCCCCCCTTGTTGCAACCCTACCAAAATCTATGGAAGCTCTTCGGTAAGGAGGCCTTAGTCGCGCACACGGCTTCGCCTGTTTTCCGCGCCGCACCCTACATCGTGTTCAGCTCCACCTGGCTCGCCGCGTCCGTGATCCCACTCATCGCCACCAAGCTACCCACCGCCGCGGTGGCCGATGTCATCGTATTGGTCGGTTTCTTGGCCCTGGGGCGTTTCTTTCTGGCGCTGGCGGGCATGGATGTCGGCACCGCCTTCGGCGGTATGGGATCCTCGCGGGAGACGCTCATCGCCGCCTTGGCGGAACCGGCCATGCTCATGGCGATATTCACTCTGACCATGACCGCCCATACCACCAACCTTTCCAGTGTGGTGGATCATACACTCAATTCCTCGTATTCGTTGCGCCCATCGTTCCTGTTCGCACTCGGCGCCATGCTGCTGGTGGCAGTGGCCGAGACGGGCCGCATTCCGGTCGACAACCCAGCGACCCACCTGGAGCTGACCATGGTCCATGAAGCGATGATCCTTGAATACAGCGGTCGGCATCTTGCGCTGATGGAATGGGCGGTGCAGCTCAAGCTCATGATCTATGGCGTGCTCATCGCCAACGTGTTTTTCCCCTGGGGCATCGCCACCGAGCTGAATCTGGGCGCCCTGGCGATAGGGTTGGTGGCGATCATCGCCAAACTTGCTGTGTTAGGGATTGCGCTGGCGGTAAGCGAAACGGTGCTTGCCAAGATGCGCCTGTTCCGCGTCCCAGAATACCTGAATCTGGCGCTTCTGTTGGCGCTGCTTGGCATATTTAGCCACGTTATTCTCGAAGTAGGGGCATAAATGTGTTGCAGCTTTCGCTTACCGAACAGATCGTATCCGTGCTCTCGGCTGTGGTGCTGTTTAGCTCCTTTGCGCTCCTGGCACAGGTCCGGTTGGTGGCGGCGGTGCATGCCTTCGCCTGGCAGGGAGCGCTGGTCGCGGCGGTCACCGCCATGATGGCAACCGTCGGTAGCGAACCGCATTTGTATTTTTCCGCAGTGCTCACTCTAGGCCTCAAAGCGTTGCTTATTCCGTGGATGTTGCATCGGCTTATCCGCCGCCTGGCCTTGGACCGCCATGTCGAGACCATGCCCTATCCGGCCCTGGTGATTCTCTTCGGGGCGGGCCTAGTGCTCTTTTCCTATTGGGTGGTGCTACCCATAGAGCGATTGGGATTCGCCGCCACGCGTAACGTCATAGCGTTAACCCTGGCCGTGGTGTTACTGGGATTACTGATGATGGTGATGCGGCGCCAAGTCGTCAGTCAGGTCATCGGCTTCATGTCCATGGAAAACGGTCTCTTCCTTGCCGCCGTAGCAGCAACTAAGGGTATGCCCATGGTGGTGGAGCTCGGTGTCGCGTTCGATGTGCTGGTTGCGGCGGTATTATTTGGCGTGTTCTTTCTGCAGATCCGCGAGAGCATCGATTCGCTTGACGTGGATCGGCTAAACCGCCTTACCGAAGCCGAAGCAGAATAGGAAGGCGGGGCATGGAGGCGCTCATCGTGACTCTCTCGACGCCAGCGGTGGGTGCCTTGCTCCTGGCGCTCGTCGGCAGTATCACTGCCGCCGGCTGGTTAAATCTGATGCTGTGCGGCTTAAGTCTCGGGGGCTCGGTGGCGTTGGCCCTTGGCGTGCTCACCGAGGGTCCATTGACCCAGCACGGTTTCCATATCGATGCTTTCAATGTGTATTTAGTGGTGCTCACAACATTGGTGGGCTTTACCACGGCCATCTTCTCCCGACCTTACATGCTGCACGTGTGCGAGCAACGCAAGATTAGCCAACGCCACATGCGCCTCTATCACGCCATGTACCAGGTGTTCATGCTGACTTTGTTGCTGGCCCTCACCATCGACAACCTCGGAGGGCTGTGGGTTGCAGTGGAAGGAGCCACCCTAGCCACGGTGCTCCTGGTGTCTCTGTACCGGACCCCGGAAGCGGTCGAGGCCGCTTGGAAGTACTTCATCCTCTGCGGCGTCGGTATCGCCCAGGCCTTGTTCGGCACAGTATTGATCTACTTTGCCGCCCAGCACGCACTTCCTGATCCCTCCCAGGGACTGACTTGGACAGTCCTGCATGCCCATTGTGAATCGCTGCATCCCACCGTGATGGCCATCGCGTTTGTCTTTCTCCTCGTGGGATATGGGACCAAAGTTGGATTAGTGCCGCTACACAACTGGCTTCCGGATGCCCACTCGGAGGGGCCTACGCCGATGTCGGCGGTACTGTCGGGCTTGCTGTTGAACGTCGCGCTGTACGCCGTGGTACGACTTAAGATGCTCACCGACGGCGCCATGGCAGGTAGCGATAACCCCTATATGGCGGGACATCTGATGATGGGATTTGGCCTAGTTTCGTTCTTGGTGGCGAGCCTGTTTCTGCACCGCCAACGCGATATCAAACGGATGTTCAGCTACTCGTCCATCGAGCACATGGGACTGATGACTTTTGCTTTCGGTATTGGCGGGCCACTGGCGACGTTCGGTGCACTGCTGCACATGCTGGTGCACTCACTGACCAAGTCCGCTATTTTCATCACGGTGGGCCATGCCGCTCATATTGCCGGCACCCAGACCATCGACCGCATCCGCGGCCTCATTCGCACCCAACCCTCGGTGGGCTGGGGGCTGCTCATCGGCGGAGTGGCGATTGCGGGCTTTCCCCCCTTCGGTATTTTTACCAGCGAGTTTCTGGTGCTCGTGGCAACCATGCAGCGCTGGCCATGGCTGAGCGTGGCGCTGCTGGTAGGCCTTGGAGTCGCCTTTGCCGGGCTGTTCCGACACCTCCATCCCATGGTCTATGGGGCAAAGCCCGAGGGCCAGGAACCGGTACCGGCCAACATGATTCCGGTAGCAGTGCACTTGGGGTTGGTGCTCTGGCTTGGGATTGCCAGCCCGGCGTTCTTGTCCCATTGGCTCGACCAGGCTACTCAATTGATTGCCGGCAGTGGCCTGCTATGAGTCGCTTCGACTGGCTATCGGAATTCCTCGCTCGACTACACGACGAGAACGTGCTGGTGAGACGCGGTCTGGCGAAGGCACTCGCACCCGCGCACGTGCTGGTGATCGATCCCGAGGACTGGGCCAAGGCCGCCGCCATCGCCGCTCAGTTTGGCTGTCGCTGGGCCACGCTGTGGGGCGATGAGCAGGGAGCGAAATTCATTCTGTACATGGTGCTGGAATACGGGGGCGATTACCTTGCGCTGCGTGCCCGCATCCCCACAGAAAACCCTGTCACACCCTCCATCGTCTCGCACTTTCCGTGCGCTGATCGCATGGAGCGCCACATCCACGACTTATTGGGTTTGACTTTTGCCGGCCATCCCGACGAGCGCCGCTGGACCCGCCATCAAGCTTGGCCGGCACACCATTTTCCGTTGCGTCGGGACTTTCCTGTCAAGGGCGAGTCACCCGATCCCACGCCTCCCGATGGCGACTACCCTTTCCGCCGGGTGTTCGGTGGCGGAGTGTACGAGATTCCGGTGGGGCCCGTGCACGCGGGCATTATCGAGCCCGGGCACTTTCGATTCCAGGCGGTCGGGGAAGAAATCCTGCAGCTGGAAGAGCGGCTGGGTTATGTCCATAAAGGCATCGAGAAGATCGCCCAGGGGCGCGACCCGTCCGCACTCGTCCGGCTGGCCGGACGCGTTTCCGGCGACTCCACCGTGGCCCACGCCTGGGCTGCCTGTCAAGCCATGGAACGAGCGGCGCGCTGCCAAGTACCGCGGCGCGCACTTTATCTGCGCGCTTTGATGGCGGAGCGCGAGCGTGTCGCCAATCACCTCGGCGACATCGGTGCCATCTGTAACGATGTCGGCTTCGCGTTTGCGCTTTACCAGCTTTCTCGGCTCAAAGAGCAATGGCTACGACGTAATCAGCAGCTGTTCAAGCACCGCCTCATGATGGATGCCGTGCTGCCCGGCGGAGTGGCGGTGAATCTGGATGCGGAGCAAATTGACGCGCTACGCGCCGATCACCGTAGGTTGCGGGCCGAGCTGCATACCCCGTTTGATATTATTGACGATCACCCGTCCCTGGAGGACCGCCTGGTCACTACGGGTCGATTGCCTGCCGATGCCGCTCGCCGGCTGGGTGTGTTGGGTTATGTGGGAAAGGCATCCGGTCAGGGCTTCGACGTGCGCCGCGATAACCCTTATCCCCCCTATGACAGCGTCCCGGTGACGGTGCCGGTGTATGCCGAGGGTGATGTAGCCGCGCGGGTTCGGGTACGCATGGAAGAAATCACGATCACCCTGGGCATTATGGACAAGCTGCTCGATACTCTGCCCACCGGCGAGGTTCAAGGACTTTGGCCAGCAGTGACGCGGGCCTGTGAAGGGCTCGGATGCGTGGAGGGTTGGCGAGGCGAGATCCTGACCTATGTGCGACTCGATGAAACGGGGCGGGTGATGCGTTTTTTCCCGCGGGATCCCTCTTGGCTTACCTGGCCAGCCCTGGAGCAACTCATATTGGGCAACATCGTTCCTGACTTCCCGGTCTGCAATAAGTCCGTCAATGGCTCCTATTCAGGACACGATCTCTAGGAGGTAATCCGTGCTGCGTATTCTCCGCACCACGCTACGTACCGGCGTCATTACCGAGCCGGTATCGGTCGTGGACGACGAATTGGTTCGTCTGGGCATCAAAGTAAAGCAGGTATTGGACGCCCGCTTCGGCGGCAGCCTTGCCCTACGCGAGGTCGATGCGGGATCCTGCAACGGCTGTGAGCTGGAGATCCACGCGCTGAACAATCCCTACTATGACGCGGAGCGCTTCGGCGTGCATTTCGTGGCCTCGCCCCGCCATGCCGATGCCTTGTTGGTTACCGGCCCCGTTTCCCGCCATATGGCCGCGGCGCTGCAGCGAACTTATCAGGCCACTCCAGCCCCCAAGCTGGTTATCGCCGCCGGAACGTGTGCCTGCGATGGCGGTGAGTTTGGTGTCACTTACGCCAGCTGTGGCGCAGTGGCAAACGTCATCCCGGTGGACGTCAGCATCCCTGGCTGCCCGCCAACACCATTAGCCTTGCTCAAGGGGATCTTGGCCGCCGTGAACCGACGCTCCTAACCACCCGGCTCGAGGATTCGCTGTTCCGTAGGCACGGCATCCCGTGCAGCAGGAAGCTGTGGCGCACACTCCCGGTACCCGGAATAATCGGCCGAGCTTGGAGCGAGCGCGATCACGTTGCTGGCCATAGATCGAAAACCGCATTCTCCGCTGATAGGGATAAGCCTAGATCCTTCAGTAAGCCATCGGCAACGCTGTAGATCCAACCATGCACAGTCACCGATTGATTTCTTGCCCAGGCATCTTGAACGATAGTGGTATTGCCCACGTTGACAACTTGTTGTCGTACATTTAACTCGCAGAGCCGATCCAATCGTTCGGTTTCATCCGCCTTGCGGTCTAGGTCTTCCTTGTATTGCAGGTAGATATCTCGTACGTGGCGAAGCCAATTGTCGATCAGGCCATGGGGGCGGCAGTCGATTGCGGCCTTTACTCCGCCGCAGCCGTAATGCCCGCACACGATGATATGCTTTATTTTGAGTACATCGACGGCAAACTGCAGAACCGACAGACAGTTCATATCCGAGTGAATCACTAAGTTCGCGACGTTGCGATGAACAAAAAGCTCACCGGGAAGTAATCCGACAATCTGGTTGGCTGGAACGCGGCTATCCGAACAGCCGATCCATAGGGAATCCGGGGCTTGTTGTTGCGCGAGCTTAGTAAAGAAATCCGGCTCGGTTTCGGTCAGTCTTGTTGCCCATAGGCGGTTGTTTTCAAATAGATGCGCTAATGCATTCATGGCGCTATTAACTCAAGAAGGCGTTGATGGCCGATGACAACTCGCAAGATACATTTGGGGCAAACTATCGGCGGCCATGGTCATCGTTTCGTCAGCATCACCATCAAAGGGTAAAACCGCGCTCGGAATCTGTAGGCAGTCAATCGCCTTGCCACAAGGGTGTGTCCAGCAAGGATGCTGGACTCAAGTCTACAAGGATGTATTCACGACGTCCCTTGAGGCAAGGCGATTGACTGCCACCC
>JBAPTW010000203.1:0-1845 GCA_049282355.1 Gammaproteobacteria bacterium
TGCTTGTAACGGTGAACAGCCATCTCAACCCCGACTGGGGCATTCAGGCGCGGGATACGATGAGCTATTCCCTGGAGCGTTTCAAGAACCTGACGGATCGCGGAAACGAGGCGCTCGGCAAGATCGATGCCGCCAAGTTGCGCGACATTTTCGATCTTCGCCTGTTCAATGAGGACGGAACGCTGAAGGAAAACGGCGGCGCCTCCAAGCCGGCTCAGCTCGACGCCAGACATCACCAACTACACGATGGTCTTGGATCTGAGCAATCTGGAGGTTTGGCTGAACGTCCCGCCGCTGGACACGGGCTGGCGGCATGTCGATCTCAAACCGCTGTTCAACTGAACCTGAAAGATTGGGAGACTTAAAAATGACAGATAAAACGACCAATAGAAGCACAACTACCGCCCATGCGGCGGCGCTCAAGCTTCCCGGCGCGCTGCCAAAAACGTCGGTCTCCGAAAGCAAGAAGCCCTACACGCTCGATTTCGTCAGCGAAGCGCGGAAGTACTTCAACAACTTTCACATGATCATGGGCGGTGACCATTCCGCTTACTACACACAGCACATGTCAGAGTTCCTGGTCCACGGGGTTGCCATGCCCGACGGGCCGGTCCGCGAACTGCCTCGGGAGATTAGTCCGGATCTGGGCAAGACCACGTACCTGGCCGGGGACGGCAAGGAATCACTGACGCTGGACGACTACATCAACAACGGTGAGCGGCGTGTTCAAGGCGCGATGATCGTGCACAAGGGCAAGGTGGTGTACGAAAATTACTTCGGACTTGTACCTTATCATGCGCACAGTCTGGCGTCGGTGACCAAGACATTCAACGGGCTGATGTGCGCCATGGCCGAGGAGGACGGCAAGATCGACATGTCGAAGCCGGCTTCGGCCTATGCAGAAGAGCTTGCGGGCACCGAATGGGACAACGTCCCCCTGCTGGATGTCGTCAACATGCGCTGCGGTCTCGACATTTCGGAAACCCAGAAGGCGAATGACGATCCCGCGTCGATGTTCAACCGCATGATGGCAGCCGACTGTGGCTCGAAGAACTACAAGGGCGTGGTCGAAAACTCCGTCAACGTGCTCAAGGAAGCCAAGCCGCTCCCGGGCGAGAAGGTTGGCGAATGCGCGCGCTACAGCTCGGTCGCGGCGAAGGTTATCTGCATGGCGGTCGAGGCCGCAACCAACCAGCCGCTCATGCAGTATATCGAAGAGCGGGTGTGGACGAACTGACGATACGGAGAGAAACGGTAATTCTGAAAATACTAAAAACCTTAGGAGTAAAGAAAAATGGCTAATCAGAAAAGCGAATGGAATCCTGACTGGGACAAGGTGTCGGCCGAGGCCAAGCCACTTAGGGAGGCCGAGGGCGGCCAACTCTATCGGATGGAGAATGCCTACCTCGTCGTGCTGAACGGTGAGTACCGGCAGATGGGCCGGCAGTACGGCCTGCTGCTGGGCGACCAGGTCAAGGACATACGCAGTCGGATCAAGGACGAGTTCATTACACAGGACAGAATCCCGTACGAAACCATCAGCGATATGATCGGCAAGCCGTTCTACCAGGCGCGGCCCAGGCGCCATAAGGAATTGCTGGCCGGAATCGCGGAGACGACCGGCATTGACATCATCGAACTCACAGTCCTGGACGAGATGCTCTGTATCGAGGGCATCGCGCGGCTCGGTGGTGGGGCGGCCCAGTGCACCAGCGCCGCCGTGTGGGGCGGCATGAGCCGGGACGGGGCCACCTACACAGGCCGCTGCCACGATTTGCAGCGGAACTGGCGCGACCGGCTTCCCGAACTGGGCGCCTTCCTCGTTATGAATCCCGCCGGTGGCGA
>JBAPTW010000204.1:0-7360 GCA_049282355.1 Gammaproteobacteria bacterium
TTTTGACGTCGATATCCTCGATCACCGACTCGATGACCAAATTACAATCGGCAACGTCGTTCTCATCGGTTGATAATCGCAGGCGTGCCAAAGCAGCATCGCGTGCGTCCGGCTCGAGCTTGCCTCGCTCGACGATACGTTGCAGCGATTTTTCAACCTTCGTGCGCAACTTGTCGGTAGAGCCGGGTGTTGCCTTCACGGCGACAGTATCGATCCTCGATTGGATGCAAACTTGAGCCACACCAAGCCCCATGGTGCCACAGCCGATGATACCTACTTTATTGATCTCCACAGTGCCTTCCTCTCGCCTATTATCGTTTATTCCAAATCCTTGCCCATTGCTACGCGGACTGCTGAGAAACGAGGCAGGGCTGAGCCTGCAAAATCCCCACAGTGGTTTTTTCTCAGCTTTTTCTCTCCCCTTTCGGTGTAAAACGAGTTTCGGGGAATCTAAATGCGTTCTGGACCCACATCGGTGCGAACACGCCCGCGTTCAGCACATCTTTATAAACGTCTCACTATAGTGAGGATGGAGCGGGTGCTCCACGATCTAGGTCAAGAACTTGCCAAATTGTGCATTGCTCAACGGTGAAAGAAAGGAACGGGTAAGAGACCAATCAAGGGTGCTTTCTCTAGCCGGCTGGAGGCCACGCACTATCGCTTGAGTAACACGTACACAGCACCTGTACCACCATCGACGGGGCGCGCGGAGCTAAAAGCGATCACTTCGTCGCGCACACGCAGCCAGCGATCGAGGCTGAGTTTCAAGATCGGGCGGCCTTGCCGAGACCGTAGCCCTTTGCCGTGGATGATTCGAACACAGCGTACCCCCCGGGCTCTTGCTCTCTTAAGAAAAGCAGTCAGCTCCATCTGGGCTACGGGTACCGTCATACCGTGCAGGTCCAGTTCTGCACCCACGCTAAAATGCCCCCGGCGCAGCTTGCGCAGCAGTCTGTACTGTAGCCCGGGGCGAATGAACGACAACTCGTCATCTATTTGCACATCCAGCGCATACGGCTGGCCATACAAAGATTCCCGGAGAACTTGCTGCTGATCTTGAAGGGTCTGTTGGGGGTGGGGCTTTGGCAGATTACGTGAGGGTGCAACCTTATGCTGTGGCAAGGGAATGACGGGACCCACGGCGTCGCGAAAAAGCGCTACATCCTCATCATTTGGCGGGCGGTATTTCACAGGCGCCTCTCGCTAGAGCGGGTGAGCGCTCGGGTGGATGCCGGTGCTTTCGGCTGTGCCGGAAACCGATCCCATATACACCGGGTAATCGAAGCGTTAACAACCGCACCAGTATGCCAATATAGAGCGCCGATTCCCAGACGGCCGCTTTCTTGGGTGGATCGTAGGAAACGTTGTGCCGCCTTCCCCCGTAGGAGTGGCGCCAAGGTGGATTAGCCCGACAGCTGCGAATGCCGTTTGATACAGGCGATGAGCAGGTCACCTTTTGAAACAGCTTCTAAGCTACAAACCGGCGCGCGTTGCGAAACATGCGCAGCCAAGGCCCATCCGTCTCCCAGTTGCGCGGGCGCCACGAATACTGAATCGCCCTGAACAGTCGCTCGGGATGGGGCATCAGGATGGTAGCCCGCCCGTCTTGCGTGGTCAGGCCCGTGATGCCTTTAAGCGAACCATTAGGATTAGCGGGATATACCTCGGTCGGGCGCGCGTAGTTGTCCACATAACGAAGGCAGGCACGCTTTTGCGTCTCGGCCGCCTGCGCTGCTTGAGCATCAGGAAATTCCGCTCGTCCTTCGCCATGAGCAACCACCACCGGCAATACTGATCCGCTCATGTCTTGCAATAAAAGCGACGCCGTAGGGAGGATCTCGCAAAGCACCAGGCGGGATTCAAACTGTTCTGAACGGTTACGGACGAAGCGCGGCCAATAATCGGCACCCGGAATCAGGTCCGCCAGCATCGAGAGCATCTGACAGCCGTTGCAAACGCCCAGGGTGAAGGTGTCCGGGCGGGCAAAAAAAGATGCGAATTCGTTTCGTGCACGCCCATTGTGCCGAATGGAGTGCGCCCAACCGCCCCCGGCACCGAGCACGTCGCCATAGGAGAAGCCCCCACACGCTGCCAGTCCCACAAAGCCGCTAAGCGACATTCGGCCTGCCATCAGATCGCTCATGTGGACATCGACACAGGTAAAGCCGGCTCGGTCGAAGGCGGCGGCCATTTCGACGTGGCCGTTAACACCTTGCTCGCGAAGCACCGCGAGCTTCGGGCGTGCACCTCCAATGAAGGGTGCGCAGATGTCCTCCTCGGGCGAAAACGTGAGGCGGGCAAAGAGTCCCGGATCGTTGCGGTCCAGCAGGCGGTTGTACTCTTCGCGCGCGCTGTCAGGGTTGTCCCGCAGCGATTGCATTCGGTAGGTGGTTTCGGACCACAATCGGTGAAGGACAGTCCGGGTTTGCTCCAACACCGGCTTGCCGTGGTGGCAAAACACAATGTCGTCATGGTCAGTCGGTTGACCGATGACATGAACGTGACCGTCGAGGCCGCTACACTGCGAAAAGGCGGTCATGACTGGCGCTGTATCGCATCGTCGTACTTGAACGACAGCGCCGAGCTCCTCTGCAAATAATGCCCTCAGTGGATCCTCAGCGAGGTCGTCCAGCACCACGGACAAACCGCAACGACTGGCGAAGCTCATCTCGCAAAGGGTAACAAACAGACCGCCGTCAGAGCGGTCGTGGTAGGCGAGCAGGACACCCTTCTCATTGAGGTGCTGAACGGTCTCGAAGAAATCCCGAAGCGCACGAGGATTTTCGAGGTCGGGGGGCGAGGCGCCCAAGCCACCGAAGACTTGATTAAGTACTGAACCGCCGAGCCGGCATTGGCCGCAGCCGAGATCGATCAGCAGCAGATCGGTCTCGGCGAGATCCGTGCGAAGTACAGGAGTGAGCGTCTTGCGCACGTCGCTTACCGGAGCGAAAGCCGAGATTATCAATGAAAGGGGCGAGGTTACCGTGTGTTCTGTCTGGTGAGTGCGCCACACAGTTTTCATCGACAGGGAATCTTTGCCGACCGGTATGGCGATCCCCAAGGCAGGACAGAGCTCCATGGCGACCGTCTGGACGGTGTCGAAAAGCTTGGTATCCTCGCTCGGATCACCGCAAGCGGCCATCCAGTTGGCGGAAAGAACCACCCTTGATAGCCCGTCGATGCGTGCTCCGGCAAGATTGGTGAGGGCCTCGCCAACCGCCATGCGTCCGGATGCGGGTGCCTCTAAGAGCGCGAGGGGCGGTCGCTCGCCGATCGCCATTGCTTCCCCCTTGTAAGCCATGAAGCCGCTCGCTGTGACTGCGCAATCGGCCACCGGCGTTTGCCAAGCCCCCACCATTTGGTCGCGAACGACCAGTCCGCCCACAGAGCGATCGCCGATGGTGATGAGGAATGTTTTGTCGGCCACCATAGGCACTTGCAGGACACGCCGTGCAGCTTCTGAGAGAGTAATGTCAATTACGTCGCGTTGCGGTCGCATGCCCGAGGATTTGCGCTGGGCAGAGCGGATCATGCGGGGCGGGTCACTGAGTAATACAGCGATGGGAAGGTCAATGGGCGTGTTGGCAAACGCTTCATCCTTGACTGCCAACTGTGCTGTCTCGGTCACTTCTCCAATGACAGCAAAGGGGCAGCGTTCGCGCATGCAGAGATCCGAGAAATATTGCAGGTGCTCGGGCAACACCGCGAGCACAAACCGTTCCTGTGCTTCATTGCACCAGATCTCGAGGGGCGACATTCCGGGGTCGACGCTGGGAATAGCACGCAGCTGCAGCTGTGCGCCCCGGTGGCTGCTGAATACCAGCTCCGGAACAGCGTTCGAAAGCCCACCTGCCCCCACGTCATGAATAGACCGAATAGGATTATCCCGTCCACGCTGCCAGCAGCGGTCGATGACCTCTTGACAGCGGCGCTGCATCTCGGCGTTATCCCGCTGCACCGAGGCAAAATCGAGCGCTTCCTCGCTCTCGCCCGAGGCGATCGAAGACGCGGCGCCTCCCCCGAGACCAATGAGCATCGCTGGACCGCCGAGGACGATTATCTTGGTGTTGGGAGGCAGTGCTTGCTTGAAGACATTTTCGTCGGTGATGTTACCGAGTCCGCCGGCAAGCATAATTGGTTTATGGTAGCCCCACACCTGATCACCGCTTGTTCCCGAGACCCTCTGCTCAAATGTCCTGAAAAACCCACTGAGCACGGGTCGACCAAATTCATTGCTGTAGGCGGCGGCCCCTAGGGGTCCCTCGATCATAATCTGGAGAGCCGAGGCAATACGGTCTGGCCGCCCATGGTCCTCCTCCCAGGGCTGAACAAAACCGGGGATTTTCAAGTTGGAGACGGCAAAACCCACCAGGCCAGCCTTTGAATGCGCACCCCGTCCCGTTGCCGCCTCATCGCGTATTTCGCCTCCCGCGCCGGTTGCGGCACCCGCATAGGGAGAGATAGCAGTCGGATGGTTATGGGTTTCTACTTTCATCAGCACATGCGCTGCTTTCTGCCCGTATCGATACTCGCCCGTATCGGGATCGGGGGCAAGCCGAGCGACGGTTGGCCCTTCAATGACCGCGGCGTTATCTACGTAAGCGGAGAGGATATGCTGGCTGTGCTCAGCGTAAGTATGGCGGATCATCTGGAACAGGGAAGTCGGCACTGGGGTAGTGTCAATTTCCCAGTCGGCGTTGAAGATCTTGTGTCGGCAGTGCTCCGAATTGGCCTGCGCGAACATCATGAGCTCAACGTCTGTCGGGTTCCGGCACAGCGACTGAAAGCTTTCAAACAGATAATCGATCTCCTGTTCGCTGAGGGCAAGCCCAAGCTCTGCGTTAGCCGCCGCGAGGGCACTGTGGCCGGCGGCGTGTTGTATATCGACGAATCCAAGCGGCTTATGCGCAGGGGGCTCGAAAAGTTTTTCAGGTGCCACAAAGCCGGTCCATAGGACCTGCGTCATTCGGTCATGGAGGAAGGGTTTTAGTGTCTCGAGATCCTGCGGCCCAAGGGATACATCGGCGCTGAGCTGCACGTTAAAAGCGAGCCCTCGCTCTATGCGCCGCACGGCGTCTAGCCCGCAGTTGCGGGCAATATCAGATGCTTTGCTTGACCAGGGAGAGACGGTCCCTAGGCGAGGTGTGACGAGCATCAGCAGGCCATTCATCGGCCGGATAAGCGTCCGCGGACCGTAGTCCAAGAGCTCGGCTAAGATTTTGATCTCTTGCCCGGTGAGTGGACGATGCAGTTGCAGGAAATGTACAAACTCAGCTTCGATAGCTTGCACGCTGGGTACGCGCCGTGCCAGGTCGCGCCGCAGCCTCTCGCGGCGAAATGACGAGAGCGCAGAACGACCATGAAGATGAACCAGTATCACCTGTGAGTTCCAATCGGGAAGCATTTCCCTGTTAGAGTGACTTTACAGTAACCTTTGAGGCCGGACTAAAACCTCTGGGGGCTCTTGGTTTGGGCGGCGAGCTTCGTGTTAACATACCAGAAATTCAATGCCGTGCGTGCGCAGCGGAACTTAGTCGTTATCAAAGCAGCAAATTGGGATCTATCAGGGGGAAAACGTAACAATGGCTGAAGATAGCGGGAAAACTGGGCGAAAAATTCATTCCCTCGCCCTGTGGGTACCTCTTATCGCGGTCGGAGTTTTTGGGTGGTTTATGCACAGCCCTGTTCAGGAGTCGTCTTCCCAGGAAACCGCTGTCATGGCGAGCGAAACTCCCTCTGGTGCAAATGGGGATGCTTTGGCTCCGCCTGCCGGTGAGGGCACTCCTACTAAGGCGGCCAGAGGTGGCGCGCCGAATTCACCGCCGCAACAAGAGCCTGCTGACGATCGGGCTGAGTTCCTCGGGAAGGCCGAGCGTTCCGCTGCAGGGGCGGACAAAAAAGGACCGCCGGCGCATCTCGAGGCTCACGTTGCTGCGCCGGATGGGGAGTCGCCCACCATTACGCCCCCATCCATCCCCGAAGCGCCGTCACCAATGGCGACTTCGTTCGGCAAACCAGCAGCGATGGATGCAAAAGAGCAAGCTGGTTCCGATGCACCAAGCGACCGCCAGGATGCTGCTGCTCAACCCATAACTCAATATTCGTCGATGCCTTCGACTTCCCCGGACCTGCCAGCGGAGCCTTCTAAGGCGGTTCCTTTGCCAACGCAGGAAGTAGCTCCCTTGTCCGGGGATGCCTCGTCCGCTGATCCAGAGTTGCTTCCGGCTCCACTGGCGGGGCAGGATGAACAAAGTGGCCAATCGCCAGCAGCTTCCAGTGGCTCGGCAGCAAGTGAGCCGCAGCGACTGCAGTCAACGGCGCCCGATTCCACCGTGTATACGCAGCCAAGCGTTCCGAGGCGGCCCTGGTGGCCGCGCGCGGCGCTGCCAAACATGTATCCCTATGGGCCGTACGCCTATCCGCCGGTGTTTGGCAGACAGTCGTTCGGATCCCACTCGCCAATGTATCCCCCTTTTTCCGCCGGCCTCCCTTACTATGCTTGGCCTGGGCGCTAAGAAGCCGCCGCTAGGGCGAAACCTCGTCGACTTTAATGAAGATCGCCTCGGTTGTGCGTGTCGATAAATGGAGACCACCGGTGCCTTCGTGCTTCTGGCCAATACTACCAATTTCCACCCAGCGGCCGAGAGGCACCGAAACCGTGGTGTGAATGGTTTTCGTCTCGATGATTCCATTGTTACCGAGGCCCTCGTACGCACTCTGTGGCGCGATATCGAGCAACACCTGAGCGCCGCGCACCCGCGGCACGACACAAAAGCCTGTGCTCAAGTTGACGTATTGGGTGGTCGCCTCGATGCCAAGTAGAGCGCCATGAATAAAGAGCGTTTTTTGCGTACCGAAAGGTGCAAGCCGGCCGCGAGAGATGCAAGCAGGGGCGCCGTCGATAACCCGCAACTGCTGCTCCCGCCGGCTATCGGAAGCCGACTCGGTGCGCCAGATCTGTGCAGCGACGCCCTGATCATGCGTTTGGGTCTGCCTCCTAGACGTATCTCCATGGCGTACATAAGCTCGCCGATCACCGCTTGACAGTTCCAGCCCACTTCCCCCTATCTTCGCCGAAATCTTGCCTGAGGTACGTTCTGCGGTATTGCTTTCTCCGTAACGAATACTAACCAGAAGACTTTTTGGTGGTCGGTCAAGCGTTGCGAGAATGTCCTTAATCTGACGAAGGTTATCGCGCGTGGTGGTCACGACCAGATGGTCATGGGTGGCGGACACGTTTCCAGGAGCCGGCACCAGCGGCTTGAGAATGGACAGGAGTTGCTGTGGCGGTCGGTAGCCGATGGGCAGAATTTCTGTCACGAGCCCATTCGCCGCTAAGATGCTAGTGGTAGCTGACCCA
>JBAPTW010000205.1:0-5486 GCA_049282355.1 Gammaproteobacteria bacterium
TGGGCCGATTTCGATCTCTCGGCCCGTGGCGTCTGGCTCGCGGTCGCCTCGGGGGCGTTGGCCTCGGGATTGGGTTACGTGATGTGGTACGCGGCGCTCAAGGGGCTCTCCACAAGCCAGGCCGCGATCGTTCAGCTATCGGTCCCGGTGCTGGCCGCGCTCGGCGGGGTGCTTTTCCTTGCAGAGACCGTCACCCTTCGGCTGTTCGTTTCCACCTTTATCATCCTCGGCGGTGTCTCCCTCGCGCTGTGGTGTGGGCATCGGCCGCGACCTGTCACGCGATAGCGATCCAGACCTTCACCAGAAAAGATTTAAGTCCCCGGCTGGCGGCAACCCCTCTGTTGAACGACAAGCCCTCGAGCGCGCCCAAGCGGTTCAGTCAAGAGTCTCTCGCGTTGGCGTCGCTTCCAGCCTATCGCCAACGACCTGGAAGGTGAGCCGTTGCCGGCGTTCAGGTTCTCAAGGCGTACAGCCGCAGTGACTCGACCTTCGCATTCGGGGTGCCGGATGCGCGAAAAGTGAGCCAAAGGACACAATCTGACCGAGATGCGCTCGTCTGTCGAAGCACTCCGAGCGGCCCGCCCAAGTCAAACAAGCGTGATTCCTGATCTGTTGGGTGAGCACGCCGGCGAGTTACGCCTTCTTCTCAGCCGCTCGATACACTCACCTCGCAACACGCGGGCAAAAATCTGCAAGAGCGTTCCCCCTTTAACAAACAGGCTGACTGCGTATGCCTGGATGCACCGGTAACAGCGGTCGTCGACGAACCCCTTGCCGTAATACTAGCCGGTGGGGTCCCCGGCAAGAAACCGGCAAGGGTGAGCAACGTACCCATTTCGAAACGGGCCCTTGGAACTCACCCGGCAATGGAGAGCTACCCGGGGGACCACGTCTTCATGCCCTCAACGGATCAAGACAGGCTCCGAGCCCGCTCCAAGAAGAGGCGATTGACCGGACTGTGGGGTTTGAGCGCCAGCCGCTCGTTCGCCAAGCTGGTCGCCACCTCGCGCAAACCGCCCCGCAGGGCGGCTTCGGTCAGTGTCCAATCGATAATGTCGCGCTGCGCGTGGCTGCCCCCGAAGTGATGGGCGCTGTAGCGCACGGGGTGGAGTTGTTCGACCGTGGCGCGGTAGTCGCCGTTCCAGAACGCGCGGAACCCCGAAATGAGCGGCAGCGCCGTGGTTTTCGCCCACTGCGCATTTTCCGTGTCGCGCGCCGCGCCGTCCCGAAGCCATGTCGTGACACGGGCTACCTTGTGCTCTTCGCCGGCGCCGAGGTAAGCCATCACCGCGTGCCAGTCATTGAAGGGATAGAGCGTCCCATCCGCATGACGATCCCAACACTGCGCAAGCTCTGCCCAGCGATCGCCGACATCGTGTCCGGACAGGTGCAGCCGCCACAGTAGCGCCGAGGCGTCCACCATGTCCAGAGCCACCGTGCTGCGCTCCCCACGTATCGGCCCGTCGTAGAGGCGCAGGACGTCGTCAATCTGGCCCAGACCGAGATGGCAAAGGGCGCGATGCCACCAGTTGTGCACCTTGAAGAAATTGTCATCCCCCGACCAGTAAGGCTCTCTGGACACCATCCAGCCGATGCCATCCTGTGCCCGACCCTGCATTTCCATGACGTGACTGACCGCATGGTGAGCCCAGCAGTCGAGGGGCTCGAGGTCGATGGCCTCCCGGCCGGTGTCTTCTGCTTTGGCGTAGTCGGCCGATTCCTCCAGGCCGAAGGCGTACATCCCGAGCACCACGGGATAGCCCGGGATGTCCGGAGACCACGAGGGCAGGGCGCGGGCGATCCGGTCGCGGAGATCACGCGCATTACCGCGGTAGAAATCCATCAGATGGCCTGCCTGCAGGGCCAGCAGGTCGTGAGGATAGCGGATATTGTGGCGGTCCATTGCCACTGCAGCCCGATTCCAGTTGCCGGTCAGCGCCTGGTCGAGAATCAAGAGATGGGACGCTGCGCGCTCATCGCCGGGCAACTCTCGGGCATGGTTGACAGACTTAGCCGCTTCCCGAGCCGCTTCGGGCTCGGTGGCGAGCGCGAAGAGATAGCCTCTGAGGATATGGGCCATCGTGAACTCGGAGGCAGCCGCAATCGCTTGATCGACGGTCGCGACCGGGTCCCCACGGTAGATGGTGAAGGCGTAAATCGCCGCGTCGAAAGCCTCGACAGCCGCGCGGGTGGCGCCGGAAACGGGATTGCCTTGGGCATCTTGATACATCGTTGAACTCCTTGGCGTTTATCAGGCAACGGATGGAATCGGAGATAACCCACGGACGTGCCGCCATAGGGACGTCCGTGGAAGCGGGTTGATCAGGTAACGTGGCTCACGCCGGGCGCGGCTTCAGGGGCGATAGTTTGAACACGGGCCGGGCAGGGCGGCGCGGAAACCTCACGGCCGGTGAGCATCTCCCACAGTCGGCTGGAAGCGCCCCGGTAGAAGCCGGCCTGCAAGCCGTCCACCGACAGGGGATTTCGGAAGGTTCCAAACACCATATCCCACAGCGGCAGGTCCGAGTAGTTATGGCGGTGCACACCGCGCGCATGGTGAATCGCATGACTCTCAGGCCGTTGGATAACGTAGCCGAGCCAGTGCGGGGTGCGAACGTTGGCGTGCTGGAACATCGCGTTGAATGTGAGGAAAAACGCCCCCAGCATCCCGGCCTCGACAGTCAATCCCAGCAGCGGAAAGAACACCAGGCTACTCAACATGGTGAAGAGCGCGGCGTCAAACGGATGCAGATAATAGGCGCCAAAGGCGTCCAGACTTTCGGCGCTGTGGTGCAGCTGATGCCCCGCGCGCCAGAGCCAGTTCCACTGATGGGCGGCGCGATGATACCCGTAGTGGAAGAATTCGTAGACCAGCACCCCCGTCACCGCGCCTCCGGCAAGCCCGAGCGCGCTGGTGTCAAACAGGTGCCAATCGCCAAAGAGATACCCCCAGAAAGCCGCCACCTCACCGCTCAAGAGCACGATGGCCACAGTGACGACCACTCCCCGTAGGCGCCAGTGGCGGCTCTTCTCATAGCGGCGCGCCTGGACGAACAAGTCCAGCAGCAAAAAACCTGGGATCAACGCGAGCGTTAGGGTTTCGACTACGGTGTTCATCATGCACCCTCCTCGTCACATCCGCCGTTACATACCGATTGGTATGTTTAAGCCTAGATGCCGATCGGGAGGCTGTCAATACCGTTTGGTATGTTATTTATAGTTTAGAGAAGCCTGACTCATCATAGCGACCGTTTTACTCATCCGAGACGAGAAAACGGTCCTGTCCTGATCGCATACCAATTAGTATGCTATAGTTGCGGTATGCTCAGAAAAGGTGAAGACACACGCCAACGTATCCTCGACACCGCCCAGGCGCTTATCCTGGAGCGGGGCTTTGCGGGGGTTTCAGTCGATCAGATCATCCAGAGCCTCGGCCTTACCAAGGGCGCATTCTTTCATCACTTCCGAAACAAGAACGACCTCGCCCGCACTTTAATCCAGCGGTACTCCGACCAAGGTGTGGAGCTGTTTAACCGGACGCTCACCCGGGCAAAAAGGCTCAGCGATGATCCGTTACAGCAGTTTCTGATCCTGGTGGGTTTGTACGAGGAGCTGTTCGAGGACCTGACCGAGCCTTACCCTGGCTGTTTGCTGGCCTCGTACGTCTATGAGCTGCAGCAGTTCGACGAGGAAACCCGGGCGATCATCAATATCGAATTTGAGCTGTCTCGGCGTGAGCTGACCGCGCTGATCGGAGCGATTCGGCAACAGTACCCGCCACGACGGGAAGTGAACCCCCAGTCGCTGGCCGATGGCTTCATGTCGGTGTTCGAAGGAGCATTTATCCTCTCGAAGTCTCTCAATGAGCCCGACATCACCGTGCAGCAACTGCGTCACTACAAGACCTATGTCGAATTACTGTTCCGGAGGGATTGAGAGCCCTTTCCTAAAGGGGGTTGTAAGCCCAAACCGCCGAAAATTCCGTCATGCGGATGGGGCACGGAAAAGGTGGTGAACGGGAGGTAAGTTTCGTGGGCCTCTAGCAGCTCCTCGCAAGGACCACTCGGATGTCCTGTTGCGCATCCCGAGTCCCGCGGCGCGCTCGGCTAAAGGGTGGCTCCATCAGCCTTGCGCATCACTTCAGTTCCTTCAGCATCGCATCGCGCAGGATCGCATTGATCCTCGTCTGGTAGCCTTTACCCTTCGACTTGAGCCACCTCAGCACGTCAGAATCCAGGCGCACAGTCGTTAAGGTTTTGGTTGGCTTGTAGAACGGATTGCGCACCGCGTTTTTCCAGAACTCATCGCCCAGCGGCGGGATATCACTGTAGTCGGTCTCCTCGTCCGGCAAGGCCTCCAGTGCCTCAAGCTCGGCCTTCTGCGTGTCTGTCAGTGGCGGCGGGTTCGTGAGATCAAGCTCAAACTTAACGGTTTTGCTCATAGCGTTTCCTTTCCTTCGGGTCGGCACGGCGTGCTGAGATAATGCGGATCACCTCGGCGCCGTCACGGTCTTCTTCAAGCGTATGAGCCACCAGCAGCAACGTGATCCCGCCAACCCTCCCCAGCGTTTGCCAGCGGTACTCTCCCCATTCGATCCGGTCTTGCACCGTCAGGGCATGGGGATCTGTGAAGACGCGGGTAGCGGTCTCGAAGCTGATGCGGTGTTTGCGCAGGTTGGCTCGTGCCTTTTCGCCGTCCCAAATAAAGCGTTGCATCAGGCTAAAATGTTACTACAAAATAGTAATAGCATCAAAATAGCCGGCGTCAGATCTTGACCGCCTGATGCAGCCTGCGCTTGTTAATGTAGGTGTTTAACGCAATGTGGCTCGAATAGCCCAGCACCTTCGCAATCTTGCGCACAGAAAGGCCATATCCCAGCAATTCCTTGATCCGCGCAACATCCTGATCGAACTTGCTTTTCTGCAGGGTGCCCTTGGGCTTGCCCAGCGGCCGGCCTTGTGCCTTCTTCGCCGCCAGTGCCTCTCGGGTACGCAAACTGATCAGGTCCCGCTCCAGCTCGGCGAACAGCGAGAATAGCGTGATGATGATCTTGGAATTCATGTCCTGGCCGGAGATGTCCAGATTCTGTTTGATGGTGATGACGCGGATGTTGCGCTCGACCAGGGCATTCACCAATGCGATCACCTCCGCGGTGCTGCGCCCGAGCCGGCTCAATTCCGTGACGATCAGTGTGTCGGTTTCGTCCAGCATCTGTGCCAGCTCGTCAATCCGGCGCTGCTTGCGGGTCTTGCGCGACGAGATGGTGAGCTCGACATACTCGTCCACGCGCAGCCCCTGGCGTCTGGCAAATTCCAGGATCTCCAGCTTCTGGTGGCTCAAGTCCTGTTTGTCGGTGGAAGCGCGCAGATAGGCGACGATTTTGCCCATCATCACGACCTGTTTGGTATTAACCTCATCTTCACCGCAAAATAATCCAATAGGACAATGTCTTTCAAGCTATTTCACATATTCGCCATGATGCTATA
>JBAPTW010000206.1:0-9610 GCA_049282355.1 Gammaproteobacteria bacterium
CTGCCGTGCCCGCTGCGACGGTCAACACCTGGCTTGCTCGCACCGGCGGCTGGGTAGCGGGCCTGGTGCTATGGCTCGAAGCGGCCAAGACCGCCCCTGCCCTACCCATGGCCATCGAAGCACCCGAGGCGCTATTCGACTACTTTGCCAGCGAGCTGCTTGCCAAGCTCGAAGCCGCTACCCGTGATTTTTTGCTCATCACCGCCTTGCTGCCGCAAATTCACCCGACACTTGCCGCCACGCTTACCGCCAACCCCCAGGCCGAACGGGTGCTCGGCGCCCTGGTGCGGCGCAATGTATTCACCACTCGCCATCTCGGGCGTGAAACCCGCTATCAATACCACCCACTGTTCCGCGCCTATCTGCTGGCCGAGGGACCCAAGCGCTTCGGTGAGGCCCGTTACAGCATGCTCAAGCGCCGCGCTGCCGAGCTGTTGGAGGCCGCCGGCGAGGTGGAGGCGAGTATCGAGTATCGGCTGGAGCTCGGCGACTGGGGGCCACTCACTGTGCTAATTGCCGAGGTCGCCCCTGTGCTTCTCGCCCAAGGCCGAAACCAGACCCTGCTCGGCTGGCTCAACAGTGTCCCAGAACCAGTTCAGGCCAACCACCACTGGTTTGGCTACTGGCGCGGTCTCGCCCTCTTACCCCTCGACCCGCGAGCCGCACGGACCACCCTTCAAGCTACCTATCACGGCTTCGAGCAGGCCGACGATCCGAGAGGTTTATACCTCTCTTGGTGTGGGGTAACGGATACCTATTGCTTAGATCGATCGTTCGCTCCTTTGGAAGAATGGCTGCACGAGCTTAACGACCTTCGTGCCCGACAGTCGCCACCCGAGGCCTTTCAGGTTCAGGCGCGCATGACCATCAGTGTTTACTGCGCCTTGATGATGCGCCAGCCAAGCGATCCCGAGCTGCCGCAATGGGAGCGACGTGCGCTCGACTTATTGGAGAGTCATGCTCCGGTAGACGTGCGCTCGGTCGCCGGCAACCATGTGGCTTTGCGCAATACCTGGCACGGAGGCAGCCGGGAAGTCTCGGGTAGAGCACTCTCTACGCTTCGACAGTTACGGAGGACAGGCCAGGCATCCCCGCTCGCTGAGATCTTGGGGCTAACCTTTCAGGGCGCCTACGAATACTGGTATGTTGGCAACAGCGCGGTCTGCTTGGCCACCATACAAGAGGGTCTGGCAACGGGAGAGAAGCACGGCATCCACGTTCTAAATGGCTTGCTCATTTCGCTCGCCACCTATCTTCTTGTCAGCGAAGGAAGGCACGAAGAGGCGAAAACTCAGCTTGAGAAATTGGCTTATGCGAACGCCCCTCAGTGCGACTACGATACGGCCACCTATGAGCTGCTTTGGGCAACTTACCACTGGCTCAAAGGCGATTTAGACGAGGCGATCGCTCACGCGCACGTCGGATTTCGAGCCTATGTGGCGTGCGGAATGAAAGCGGCCCACATGTTCCCCCCCGTGGCGCTAGCGCAGATCTACACGAGCCAGAGGGCTTATGGTAAGGCACTGCGACATCTCGCGAACGCCCGGCGCCTAGCGCGCGAAACCCATTACCACAACGTCGAGTTCATGTGTCTGCTAGCCGACGCGCGCATTGCCCTCGAACGCGCCCAGCTCGAGCGCTGCCGCGCTTTCCTGCGCCGGGCGCTAGCCATTGGCCGACGCCAGGGCTATGTGCGCATCCCTTTCTGCAAACGCCAGGACTTCGCCCGGCTCTATCAGTTGGCACGCAAATCCGGCATCGAGACGGACTATGCCGAGCGGGTACTGCGCGAGCGAGGCCTGGTCGACCCGGCGATGGTTGCCGCGGGGGAATCCTGGAATTGGGCGCTACGGGTTTACACCCTCGGGCGATTCGAGCTGGTGCGCGACGGCGAGCTGGTGCGTTTCCCACGCAAGGCGCCAAAACGCGCTCTGGAACTGCTGCAAGCCCTCATCGCCTTTGGTGATCACGGCGTTCCCACACGCCGGCTCATCACGGCAGTGTGGGGACAGGACATCCAGCCAGGCGCCAGCCAAGCGGTCTTTCGCACCACCCTGCACCGCCTTCGCAAACTCATTGGGGAAGCATTGGTCACCGTCGACGACGGTCGAGTCCGGTTGGATGCGCAGCGCTGCTGGGTCGACGCCTGGGCATTCGAGGCGCTGCGCAATACAGCGCAGGCCACACAGCAAACCCCTGATCCCCATACCTGGCTTGCCTCGGCCGAGCAGGCGCTCGCCCTGTATCGCGGCCCGTTCCTCGGCGCGGCGGCCGAGGCCGCCTGGAGCGTTCCCACCCGCGATCGGCTGCACCAGCGCTTCGTCGACCTTGTCGATACCCTGGCTCGCTACTGGCAAGCGGGTGGCGATTGGGAAAAGGCCATGGCGCTCTATGAGCGCGCTCTGGCGGTGGACGAGCTCGCCGAAACCTTCTATCAGGGACTGATGCGTAGTTATCAGGCCGTTGGCCGGCGGGCCGAAGCCATTGCTGTTTTCCAGCGCTGCCAGCAGCTTCTCGAAACCACCCACGGCCGCTCGCCTTGCCCCGCTACCGAGGAACTTTACCGCTCTATTCGTGCTGGCTAGACCGAAATGGCCACGCCGTCACGATTGCCTCGATATGCTTCGATAGGCAAGCCGCAACCTTGGAAAGCGTTGCCGCGGAGCATTCCGAGAGCCACGTCATTGCGCGGTTCATGTCGCTACCAGATGCGGCTTATCGTTGCGAAAATGGCGACCGATTCATTTTGCGCGGCCGCATCGGGCCCAAAGGGTAGATCTGGATTGGTATAGATAACCTTCTTGTTGACCCGGTATTCGACCGCACCGTCGACCCGCCAGTGCGCACTGAAGCGGTACCCGGCCCCGGCGGTGAAGTGATGTTCCGAGATGGACGCGAGCAACGGATCAAGGGTCGCTGGATGGGTGGGATCTCTGCCGTAGTTGTAACCCAGTCGAATGGCCCCGTTCGCGGTGACCTCGTAAGCTCCGCCCACGGCGACCACGAACTGATCTCGCCAGTTGGGACGACTGCTCACGATCAGCTCCGGCGGGGCTGAGGGGTTGTCAGGATTGCGTGCGATCAAGGTCGTATCGGAAACGGCGTTCGCCCAATTCAGCCAACTGAGGTCCAGGGCTATCAGGAGTCGCGCTGTAGGCTGAATGGCCACCCCCAAGACCAGTTCCCGCGGAGTACCCAACCCCTGAAGGGTGACGTCTCGATAGGTTACCCTACCCATTCCGACAGCGTTCATGTTGGAAACCAGCTCACCACCGTCAAAGTCGAGATCAGCCTCTGTGGTATAGGCGATACCGAGCTTGAGCCACTCGTTGGCGCGATACAAAGCGCCCAGCTTCACGGCAAAGCCGATAGCGCTCATGTCATCGAGGCTGGACCCAAAGAACGTGCGCGACGCATCGGCGGGATCGCGAAAAGAGGTGTTTGGAAACACCTCTTGATCGATCATCGCGTAAGTACCGAGCAGGGTTAACCCGAGGGAAAAATCGTCTGTGACCTGATAACCAAGCCCTGGCGTGAGCTGCAAGATCCCAAGGGTTGATTTGAGGTCGTCTCGGGTGCCAAACGCGGTCGCGAGATTGGAGTATTCAAAACCAGCACCGCCCTGCACGAAGGAGCCGATGCCCAGGGTCATGGGCACGGCTCCCAGCCGGTGAGCATAGCCGAAGTTTGCCCCCGGTATCGGGCTATTTTCAGTGGCGACATCATTCCCCAATGGATCCTTGTGGCGCACATTGAGGGCGAAGGCAGCTCCCACGGTGCTATCGAAGCGCCTGGTCACGATCTGGGAGAGTCCGGCGGGATTGACGTTGAGCGCCGAGGTGTCCCGTGCCACGGCAACGTCGGCGCCGCCCATGCCGATAGACTCTGCACCGAAGCCAATGAGATTAAGACCATTGGTGGCAAGCGTCGATTCGGCAACACCACCGAACGCCAGAATGGTGAATATCACCTTGCGGGCAGCAACAAAGGCCCGGACACTGGACACGGCAGTAACGGGAACTGGTTGAGCTGGTTCTTCTTAGATGCATTCAGAATACACGAAAACATGGAGTCTGCCTATCACTACTTTGTCAAGATGGCGAATTGAAGGTAAATTTAGGAAAAGTCAAAAACAACTTCACCTCAATCAGCGCCTTCCGCAAGCCGTACGAGCGCCGTTGCCGGCGATCGAGGCATTTCTAGCGCCCTTTCATATGCAGTTTCGCCAACGCAAGGGCACCGAGAATCTGGAACGCTACGTCACCGGGTTACTCAACGAGCACCCGAACAAGAATTGCGAGACACCGACTAGCCGATGCGGGATGTCGCAATCTGTGACCTATCTGTAACGCCTCCAGCCTTATAAAGGAGTCAGCAAAGAAACTTGCCATTGCAGAAAGGTTGTTAACACCATGGACGCGAGTGCCATACTGTGGCGAATCCTGGTCATGGACGATGATTCTCGAATTTGCCGGCTCCTGGCACGCTACCTCGGCCGGGAAAAATTCATGGTCGACACTGCCTTGAGCGGGGCAGAAATGCGCCAGCACATGGCCGCCAACCCAGCCAATCTGGTCATACTCGACATAAAGCTTCCGGACGAGGATGGCTTGGGCCTCGTGCGTTACCTGTGTCAGGCGTCCACCGCCGCCATCATTATCCTCACCGAGAAAGCGGATCCCATGGATAAGGTGGTCGGCCTCGAGATGGGTGCGGATGACTACGTCACCAAGCCCTTCGATACCCGAGAGCTGTTAGCTCGCATCCGCAGTTTACTGCGGCGCAGAACCCAGCGCATTCCTCCGCCAGCGCACAAGCACCTGCTCACGGCGCATTTCGCCGGTTGGGCGTTGGACCTGGCCGGACAACAGCTCATCTCGCCGGCTGGTGAACATATTTACTTGACTCGCCAGGAGTTCCAACTGCTGACGACTCTCGTGCGCAAACCGCATTGTGTGCTAACGCGCGATGAAATACTCACCGTCGCCACAGGCCGGGATTCCTATCCTTACGATCGCAGCGTCGACGTCCTGGTGGGCAGGCTGCGCAAAAAAATGGTCGGCAACGCCGACGATGGGTGGCTGATCAAAACGGTGCGCAACGTTGGCTACAAACTCGCTGCTAATGTTCAGTTTGCGTCACGCCAAAACCTCATATTCTGATCTGACCGCAGAGATTTAGGCGGAGCCTAAATGCGGGATCTGCACTTGCATGAGATGACGCACCCGTGCAGCAGGCTTTTCCGTACCCGTCGTCTCTCGCCTCAGCAACTATCATCCTCCTGAGCGCCGCGTGGTGACCACCTCCTGGGGGTCGCTAAGATGATATTGCGGATGTGCATTCTCAATAAGCCATAGGGTAGGGAATTGTCCGAGGGCCTGATTTCCACCATGTCGCCGACGATGTTCACGATGGCAACTTTGGTGATACTCTGTCCGAGTAAAATATAGGTTTCCTTGCCCTCCTGCATCGCCAACACGTCCTCGAATACCGTCATCCGTAGGGCCCCCTCCCCTCAAAAAAATTTAATTGAAGCAGTGACCGATTGAAACCTCTGTGACACATTGCCCCTATTTTTTGTGAATTATTACCAGCTGTCGAATACGGCGCGCCTCCCCAGCATGCGCGGTATCGAGCAACTCAATTTGAAACGCGTGGTGCTCGTCGGCCATTCCATCGGCGGGCCAATTATCCTCGAAGCGGCATCTTAGGCGCCCGAACCGATCATCGGGCTGGTCGCCGTGGCCATCTATGTTGGCTATATGACCAGGGCTGTTTTTTGATCAGCGGAGAAAAATGGCCGGTAAATTCGTTCGACAAGCGCCTCAATGCTCGATGAGCCGCCGCAGAAGCTGTCATGTTTTCCGGTGTCAAGGTAGGCATGGCGGTCGTTGCGAACCAAGTTGACACCACTAAGTAATATGCCTATAGTCGGCGCGACTCGTCGCTTTCGAGACGCTATGAAATCCTTCTGTCGACAGCGCTCACCGGTTAACAACAATGAGCTTACCTAGGGCAATGATTGTTGTGCCTTAGGCCCCCAGAGCACGTCATATTCTGTCGATCGATCCGTTGCCATCAGGCGTCGTCGAACGCGAGGTCAGGTGGTTGCCGGCTGCAGCCCGATTCCTCAGACCGCCATCCAACCGCGAGTTATAATAGCATTACCAAAAACCGCTAGCAGGAGGAAACGATATGAACTGGACGGAGCAAGCCCAGGCCATGATGAGTACCTGGACTGATGCGCAAAAACAGCTTTGGGAGGGCTGGTACGATATGGCCCGCAACGCCCCGGGGATGACCGGCATGCCTAACGTGTCGGACCCGCTATCATGGCTGAAACAGGGAATGGGAGCATGGACCAAGGGCAGCGGCGATACCAGTCAGTGGACGGCCGGCAACATCTTCGGCAGTCAGGCCAACATGATGCGCAGCCTCGAGCTGCTCACCAAGGCATGGCAGACCGTGGCCCCAAACCTTGAGGCCGGTAAACCCTGGCAGCCGGATCTGCAGAGCTTTCTCAACCAGTGGACGCAACAGATGACGGCCCTCCCGGAGCGCACGATGGGGGCGGGCAAAAATGTCACCGATCTGTGGACCTCTTTCCTCGGCGAATGGGGCACTGTGCTGAAGCCCTGGCTTTCCTCTTTCAACCAAATGGGCATGGCAGGGCATGTCGGCGAGATGATGCTCGGGGGTAGCTCTCCGCTTGCTCGCATGCTCACTATGCGCGAGGACATGGAACCCGCATTTGAAGGGCTCGCTGATATCCCCACAGTGGGGGTGGCCCGCGAACAACAGGCCAAAATCCTGCGGGCATTCGACGCCTTCGTCGATTTGCGTAAATCGAGCACTAAGTATCACACGGCCATGGCCAAGGCCATTGAGCAAGCGGTTGAGCGCACCATGGAACACCTGGCTGGGCTCGCCCAGAAAGGCGAGCAAATTACGAGCGTGCGGGAACTGATGAGGATCTGGGTGCGGGTCGCTGATCGATCCTTTACCGAGCTGTACAACTCGGAAGAGTTCACCGCCGTACAAAAGGACATGTCCCAGGCAGCCCTGACTTATAAGCTGGCGCAGCGCGAAGTCCTAGAAATGGTGTTTAAGTCGCTCGACATTCCGACCCGCACCGAGGTGGATGACGCGTACCGCACCTTGCACAACCTCAAGAAAGAGGTGCGGGAACTGCGCAAAGCGCTGCATGCCGCGCCGACGGCGAAAGCGCTCGAGCCGCCCAAGGAGAAAGCCTCGGCCCAAAAGCCTGCCACAAAACGCAAGGTCGCGGCAAAGCCCTAATATCAAGAAAAAGCATATTCCCAGGGAAATGCTGTCAAACCCAGTAGTGATAAACAACAGCAACTGATCAACACCAACGCAGCATTAGCTATGTCGCTAGAGGAGGTAACCATGTTGACATATCCTGTTCGCATTCATCCAGACGATGCGATCAAGGAGATGACCGAGATCAACCGCAAAGTCACCAAAGGGCTTGAGTATCTAAGCAAGCTCAAAGAAGACGGCGTGGACATCGGCAGTACTCCGAAGGACCTCATCTATACCCAGGACAAGCTCAAGCTATTCCGCTATCGGCCGGTGGTTGATAAACCCTTCGAAACACCAATGCTCATCGTCTACGCGTTGGTCAACCGCTATCAGGTAGCGGATTTGCAGCCAGACCGTTCGCTGGTGCGAAACCTGCTCAACGAAGGCATGGACGTACACCTCATCGATTGGGGCGATCCGCTGCCCGCGGACAAGTATCTCACCATCGATGACTATGTGAACGGTTACCTTGACGATTGCGTCGATTTCATGCGAGAGCATTACAACATCGACAAGATCAATATCTTCGGGATCTGTCAGGGCGGCACCATGAGTACCTGTTACACCGCTCTGCATCCGGAAAAGGTCAAGAACCTGGTGCTCACCGTCACCCCCATCGATTTTCATGCCGGGGAGGACGAAGCGAAGCCGCACCTGGGGCTGCTGTTCAAGATGGGCAAGGGCGCCGATATCGACCTGATGGTCGATGCCATGGGAAACGTGCCGGCAGACCTTCTCAACGTGTCTTTCCTGATGGTGTCGCCCTTTGCGTTGAACTTCGGAAAGTACAACGACATGATCGACATTCTCGACAACGAAAAGGGCCTGCTGAATTTCCTGCGCATGGAGAAATGGCTGTTTAACGGTCCAGACAGCGCCGGCGAAGCCTACCGGGAGTTCGTGAAAAACTTCCTGCAGAGCAACAAGTTGGTCAAGGGCGAGATCGAGCTGGGCGGTCAGAAGGTGGATCTGAAGAACGTCACCATGCCGGTGCTCAATGTGTATGCCACACGAGATCACTTGGTGCCTCCCGCCTGCACGGTCGCCCTTGGTAAGCACGTCGGAACCAAGGATTACACGGAAATGGCCATCGAAACCGGTCACATTGGCATCTATACCGGGGGTAAATCGCAAACGATCCTTGCCCCTGGCGTTGCCAAATGGCTAAGAGAGCGCGCCTGACACTCCCTTTTGGGTAGGGCTTTTCATGACAGTTGGTTATGAAAGGCGCCGGCGCGACCCTCAGTCTACCCGACACATCGCCTCGTGCGTGGTCACGAGGCGATTTAACGCAGGAACCGCCGCATACTGATCGAATCCTGCCAGGATCCGTGCGTGCCCTCTGCGACACAATTCCCCTACGCCTCTACAAGGTGGGTTCTCGCTCGGTTCACTGTCCCTAGCGTCTCGAACCACAGCGGAAAAATCTACGCGGACATGATCTAAGACAAGTCAAGCTTTGCGCATCACTTGACCGCCAATGCCCGACTAGAGGAAAATGCTGCGGTGCACTACGGGAAGTTGTCCACCAACCGTAACGATTTATAACTTGCCCTATTTTGGCGAAATTTCTCGCCACCCACCTCGCAGATATTGCGCAAGTGCTGAGGGGACGGAGCGGGCGGAAAAAAACGAAGGATTCCGGCGGCAACCATGATGACCATGAAAGAACGCATTCAGGAGCTGCGCGCCAAACAGGCAGAGCTGCATCAAGGCGGCGGTCCAAAGCGCATCGAGAAGCAACACGAAGCCGGCAAGCTCACCGCGCGCGAACGCATCGACGAGCTCGTCGACCTCGATAGCTTCCACGAGCTACTGCTGTTTGCCGAGCACCGTGCCACTCTGTTCGGCATGGACGGACGACACTTTCCCGCTGAAGCGGTGGTGACGGGTACCGCGACCGTCGAGGGTCGGCCGATTCACGTCGCAAGCCACGATTTTACGGTAGCCGGCGGGTCAGCGGGCGAGGTGCACTGTGACAAGATCGTCGAGATGATGAAAAGCGCGCTGAGAACCGGCACGCCCTTTGTCCTCTTCAACGATTCGGCCGGCGCCCGCGTGCAAGAGGGCATCGACAGCCTCGCCGCTTACGGGCGAATTTTTTACCACAATACCCTGCTATCGGGTGTCATTCCACAGATCTCCCTCATCTGCGGACCGTGCGCCGGCGGCGCCGTTTACAGCCCGGCGCTCACCGACTTCATCATCCAGACGCGCCAAGCCCGGATGTTCATTACCGGACCTGATGTCATCAAGCAGGTCACCGGTGAAGACATCAGCATGG
>JBAPTW010000207.1:0-3478 GCA_049282355.1 Gammaproteobacteria bacterium
TGGTTTTGGTGAACGGCCATCCGCGTCAGCACTGGCTCCGCCAGGCGGTGGAAAAACGACTACGTGAAGAGTTGGCCAAGCTGCGGGTCGAGGTCAATGAGGACAAAACCCGGCGGGTGGACCTAGCTGTAGTGGCCCGCAATCATAAATCCACGGGCCCGCAATCAAGCCCCCTGACGGGACCACATTAGCTGCAACTATCCGGTGCCACGGGCCCACAATGTCTGCAACTGGGCCCACATTAATTGCAACCAGCCCGCAAACAGCAGCTCGGACCCACATTAGCTGCAACTAATCCAAGCCACTGAGAGAGTAGGGCTAAATGTCCCATGCGGTACTGGTGACTGCTGTATCGCGGACTGTTTCAGGATGCGTAGCAAGCGAAGTGGCCACTACACATCCGTCATAACGCGAAAATAATATCTCTACCCCCAATCCTCCCATTTTCGCTTTTCAAGCCATGCCGCTGCCGATGCAATACTGCGGCTTTGGTTGGGCTTGATGGTATACGCGTTCCAATCGCCGAGAACTCGGGCATATAAACAAGTCCCACCGAAGCTGTCACCGGACAAACTTTCTGCGGAGAATCGAACCAAGATCCTGGATCGGTCTTCGTTCACCTCCACGATTTCCGGCCTTCTGCGGTATCGGATCCATTGCGAAGGCTCGGCAATGACAGGAATCGGAAGCTCGAAGAAGTGATACAAGGCTTCCTGAACGCTGCATTTTCTTCCCGTCTCGGTATAGACGAATTGCCGGTCCTGTTGCATCTCGACAGCTTGGCGTTCTGTCGCGCCCGGGGATGCGCGAATACTGTTGTCCAGCACGCCGAGGCCGTGGAACGCCCCCTTGGTGTCTCCGGCAACCCGATCGATGAGCTCCCGGGCAGATCCTCGGGCAATTTCGATCCAAGATCCCTTCCGGTATTCGGTCTCGAGAAGAAGTGCATTCTTGGGTTTGGTCAGCGGCGTTATCCTACCGATGACCTCGATCCCGGGATCCTCCCCCGGCTCTTCCCACAGTCTTTCGAGATAGAAGCGACCGCGAAGGGCTCTCGCCCGAATGCCGAGCGCCGACAACACCGGCGAAGCTTCAATGCCTTCTGCGAGTGTCGCCAAAATTTTCTCTTTGCGCTCCGGAGCGAGACGCTGTACCTTCGGTCTCGGTTGTCTCTCAGGCCAATCTCTCCGACTCACACACCCCTCTCGTTTGCCGCCAGTTAAGGCGGCGTAACCGATTTCAATTGGTCGTCCGAAACATCCTTGCACCGAATGTCATGCCGGAATTCCCTTGGCCAGGAGCTGCTTGTGGATCTCCTCGGTACGCCCTGGCGGTAGGGTCCCGCGCAGGAAAGCGCGGACCTCGGCCTGGCGGATATCGAGCTCTTGAGCCAGGATGCTGGCGTTGTATCCGTGCCTCGCAAGCCGGGGCTCCAGCTCGTCCAGGCCAGGGGCCAGGACGCTGTCGACAAGCCCAGCCGAGACGGGCTTCTCTGCAATCTCGTGGGCCTGCTCGAAGGCCAGGGTCAGGTAGCGCTCGATCTGCAGGGGCGTTGCCAGGCGCTCGGCCAGGAGCGCGATGGCCTCGTCGCTGATCAGGGACTCGGCCTCGTCCGTTGCGCATTGCCCGAGGAGCCAACTGATGTAGGTCTCCTGCTCGCCACGGATGCCGTCGAGCTCGAAGATGGTAGAGCGCGCCCCGATCTCCTCCAGCCTGGGGTTGCCCATGTCGTTCTTGAGCTTGGGATGACCGGCCAGGACCACGGACAGGGCCTGGCCGGCTCCACGGACCAGCTCGATCAGCCGTTTGAGCTGCACCAAGGTCTGGCTGTTGACGTCGTGTGCGTCGTCAATGAACAGGACAACGGGGCGTCCGCGCTGCTCGATCAGCGACAGCAGCTGGCGCTCTCGCCGCTCCGCCTGGGCTGGGACCTTCACCTCCTCCTCGACGCTCAGGTCGTAGAACAGGGCCATGATCAGGGTCTTGAGATTGACGTGGGCCTTGTCCACGGCCAGGGACCTGGAAACCAGGATCTCGCCCTCCTGCTGCAGGGCCTCTCGGATACGCGCAAGCAGGGTGGTCTTGCCGCAACCGACGATCCCGCACAACACGATCAGCCCGCCGCGGCGGATGGCGGCGGCCAGCTCTTGCGAGACCCGGCGGTGATGGTCGGTCTCGAAGTAGCCAGCGTCACGAAATGAGCGCGTGATCCCGTAGTGCTCCATGACCTCGCCGAGCATGAACTTCAATCCCCTCGCTGTCTCTTGAGGTGGGTGCGCACGAAGTCCTCGACGGCCGGCTTGTCCAGGGTCTCGGCCAACAGGGCGTCTAGCGCGGCAATCCGCTCCGCCGGAAGTCGTGCCAGCGGGATGCCGAGCGTCCGGGCGACGGCCTTCTTGGCGGCAATGGCGTTCGGGTAGCGCAGCTCCTGGAAGGGGTCGGGGTCGACTTCATACTGGGTGGTGCCGATGAGGATGCGGGCATCAACGCCGACGAGGCGCCGCTCCGGCTCCCGGGCGAAGGTGCAGAAGCGTTCCCAGTCGCACATGGCGCGAAGCCCCCCTTCCGGCAGGTTCTGCAACCAATCCTCCAGGCGCGAATGCGCCTCCGAGCGGTGCTGCATGCCGTTGTAGCGCACCAGGAAGCGCAGCAGCCAGTCATTGGCCTCGCGCTCGGTTTCCGGCCTGTGGAAATGGAACAGGGTCTCGTGCATCTCCTTGACGGTGCGAAACGGCCGCTCCACCTTGCCCTTGGCCCGTGCCGTTGCCTTGCGGCTGTCCTTTCTCTGCGGCATGTGGGTGCGCACCTCGATGCCCAGGTAGTCCATGACCCGCCGGAACACCCGGCTCTTGGCGATGGGACCGTTGTCCAGGTAGAGCATCGCGGGGATACCCTGGAACAGCAGGGATTCCTCGCTCTTGGGCGCCATGGCAGCGAACAGGAAACGCAACGCGGCCTCCACATCCTCGCCGTAGACGCCGTGATACTCCTGGTAGGCGATACCGCTGCGGTCGTCGACCACGCTGTAGAGCATCAGCAGGGGATGACCGCGCCCCTCCTCGAACCACTCGGGTTTCTCGACTCGCTTCAGGTCCGAGGGGCTCAGGTCGAAATGCCAGCACTCGTTGCTGTGACTCGCCTGAAAGCGGACCGCCGGCGGCGGCCGGCCCAGGGTTTCGCGGTCGTAGCCCCAGCGTTTCAGGTAGCGGTTCACCGTGGTCTTGGCAAGGACGCCCTTCGGTGCCTGCACCGGTCCATCAGGGGTTTGCACGCCGTAGTCCTCCAGCAGGCGGATGGCCTCAGCGGTCGAGAGGTGGCGCCCCTTCTTGTTGCTGGTGCGCACCTTGATCGCGGCGACGACCTCGCAGAAGCACTCCATCTCCTTGGCTTTCATCACGCGCGGCACGCCGTGATCGCAACGCCGCAGCGGCTTGGGAACGGCCCGCTCGCGCAAGGCCCGATACAGGGTGTCGGTCGA
>JBAPTW010000208.1:0-5543 GCA_049282355.1 Gammaproteobacteria bacterium
CTCGTTGTTCCACACGGGGGTTTGGTTTTCCATAGCGCAGGCGGCCATACAGGCGTTGCAACCCACGCAGGTATTGAGATCGATGACCATGGCATAGCGCGTCATGCCACACCTCCTTTATCACTGAGCTTTGCCACCCGAATGGTGAATTCCTGGGAGCGGAATCCGGCCACCACCGGATCGACCTGGTAGGGAATGAGCTTATTGCTCGCGGTACCAAACCCCTGGCTGCGGGTAAGTCTGGGATTTTCCACGCCGAATGAGGAATGCATAAAAAGCGCGTCGCGATGCACCATGCGGGTGACGTAGGCGACGCCATCGGCCTGCTGCCCCGAAAGGGTATTGGTCAGCATAATGCGATCGCCGCTCGCAATATTAAGCCCCGAGGCGCGATCGGGATGCAGCCAAATGCCGGCGTAGACATCACGCTTGAATTCGTTGAGCGCCGCCAGCACCGGATTGTTGCTATTGGTGGAGGCGTAGGAAACGGTGGGTGTTTTACCGTAGGTGAAATAGAACTCATCGGAATCAAGCGGTGCGTCCATGGTGGCATTTTGACGGCAAGTGGTCGGGATGTGCGCGGCGAGCACACTAAAGTGCGGCCCGCTGGCACCTTTGGCACGCAGCTCATCGAAGAAACTGCTGAAGAACTCAACTCGCCCGCTGCCCGTCGGTAGCGGCAATTTTCGAGGCATGGCTGCCGTTTTCAGGATCTCCGCCTTGTCTTGTTCGATGAAAACCCCCTTCTTGCGCAGCGTGCTGTCCAGATTCTTGACCGTCGTGTGCGCCTTGCGTGCCGCCTCCGAAAATGACACCTCGCGACAGGCGGCGGAGAAGGGACTGGGATGGCCTTGCGCCTTGAGCCGCGCATAAGCCTGCTTAACGGGTTCTTTCGGAATGCCGGTGAGCTGTTCCACCCAGGTGAGAAAGCCTTCAGTATTGCCACTGATGACCTCGGTCATGCGCAGCAAAATATCCGGTGATTCCTCACTCTCGTAGAGGGGATCGATGGCCGCATAGCGGGTCACGAGCGCGCGGTCGTGATTGACGCCGTTGCCATACAAGGTCGGCTCATTGCGCTCGAGATAGGTCGAGTTGGGCAGGATGACGTCGGCGTAGGCGCTGGTATCGGAAGGCAAGACGTCAATGACCACTACCAGCGCCATGTTGTCGTGGGACAAGATATTCTTCCAGTGGGTATCCGGATAGTAGTGGCGCACCGGGTTCGCCGCGTTAATCATCGCGGCCCGACCAAGGTAGGGCTTGCCCTTGTAGGAGAGCTTGCCTTCCACGGCCTCTTTGAGGCCCGTGTCTGCCATCGCCGGCAGGGCGACGAAAGGCCGGCCGGCCTCCCTTTCCTGCTCACTGAAGGCCCAGGCCCAGCCGGGGCGCCCATGGGAGAAGTTCTTCGGATCGGAGACGGCGCTGGCGACCATTTTGACGAACGGCAGACCGGCCAGTGTCGCCAGCGGCGGACCCGAAGGGTGACCTTCACTCATGGCCTTGAGCATATGAGCGGCTTTGTGGTGGAACTCACCGCTCATGATCCACCCGCCTTCCTTATCGATACCGCCGGTGAGGCCCTGGATCATGGCCTGCACCCGTCGCAACATCATGATGTTGCCGTAGCGCGCCCCGTGCCAGCCGGGATCGACGATGGCCGGCCGTGTGGTGCCAAACTCTCGTGCGATGCGCCGAATGGTGTCGGCGGGAACACCGGTCGTTTGCGCGGCCCATTCCGGCGTGTTGTCCTTTATCATGGCCATCTGCGCCTGCATCACCGTCATCACTGGCCGGTCATCCACGGTCAGCCCATCCGGCGCCTTGAGGGCCGGATACAGTGAGGTCCCGGCGACGTCTTTTAAATTGTCGTTGGTAAAGGCGGGCAGCGTGTGCACGGTGGAGGAGCCTTCGGCGACCACGCGGGGCTGCTTCTTGTCGTCGACGGCGAGCTGCCACTGGCCGGCGTCATCTTGATAGACCAGGAAGGGCATGTTGCTGTGGCGGCGCAGAAACTCGCTGTCGTAATAACCTTTATCGAGCATCACCTGCAGCATCGCCAGCATGAAATCGAGATCGGTTCCCGGCCGGATGGCGAGCCATTCATCGGCCTTTGCAGCAGTCTCTGAGAGGCGCGGATCGAGGGCAACGACCTTGGCACCCTTTTTTCGCGCATTGGCAAAACGCACCATGCGGCAGGTAGAAACCGCGGCGATGGAAGCATTGTTGGCCACGAAGAGGATGTATTGGGCGTTGTCGTAATCCGGCAGCAGCTCGTCGTGGATGTTGAAGTTGCCGGTGACCGAATCGGTACCGGTATGCCCCGTGGTGACACAGTGCTGCATCGGCGAAGCGACAATATTGGGAACCTCGTTGGCCATGGCAAAGGGCACCGCCCAGTTCATGTAAAAGACACACGAGGTCCAGCCGCCGACGACGCTCCATTCCCAAGGCTGGATTTCAGCTTGTTTCGATTTGCTTTCGATGTAGTCCCAAGCCTCCTCCCAGGTAGCGGCGCGGAACGCAAACTCGCCGCGCTTGGATCCCGCTACTCGGATGAGTGGCGTCTTCAGTCGGTCGTTGTCATAGGTCTGGCGCAGCCCCGCCTGGCCTCGCGCGCACAGCTTGCCGCGGTTGAGGGTGGAGTGGGGGTTACCGTCCAATTTGACGATGCGCTTAACACCGTTCTTGGTTCGCGTCGTTACCTGGACGTTGCACACAGACGAGCAGAAGTTGCAGATGGTGTAAGAAGTCTCTTCACCATCGGTGACTGCTGGCGCGGTCGCTTTGCCGAGGAGCGTGAAGGGCTTGAGCAGGCCAACGCCCGCACTGCCATAGCCCGTCGCCTTTAGAAAAGTTCGCCGCGTCATCCGGGGAAATTGCCAAGCCATCGTATCCTCCTTATCCTCCGGTCCAATGAGCGCTCAGTGCCGTCTCTCACGTAGCCAGCCACGGACAAGAATCCCCACCGTTTTCCGCTTCGGACCGTTTCATTATTGTGCCGGGGGGCGCAAATCCGCCGTTTCCCGACAATAGTAGGGGGCTCGGTCGTGTGGCCGGCTCGGGTTGACCCTTGACTTGCGTGAGTTAAGGGCGGAGCCCGCAGTGCACCGTCAAGACACAGCTGCGGCATTGCACGGCACGATAGGCAGCATACTCATTGGCCTATCGCGGGATCATTGATAGATCTCAATCGAGGGAGATTTCTTCCAGGCGCTCGCGATCACAGCGAAATAGATTGGTCTTTAACTCGGTGAGGGCCTTGCCACGTTTGAGCTCCGCAATGACCCGGCTGGACGTCTCTGTGGTGAGCCCGAGGATGGCCCCGACATCCTCCCGACTGAAAAGATGGCAGGTCGGATGGGTGCCCTCGTCGAGAAGGTGCAGGAACAAGCGCGCGACTCTGGCTCGGGCGCTTCCGGTGGACAGCGTTGTCAGCCACTCATCAGCGCGATGCAAGGAACGCCGCCAGCGTTCCATCAGTGGATTCAAGAGGCGTGGCGTTTCCCGGTTGAGTCGATGCACGACCTCGCAGGGAATGCGGCAAGTCGAAACAGTCTGTAACGTGATCGCGGTGTGTTCGTAGGGTTGACCAAAGAGCGCCTCCAAGCCCGCCACGTCACCTTGGCGCAGCAGACGCACGATGCGATGGCGACCGTTGGGTAAATACTGGATGAGCTTGATGACGCCGCTCCTAATCGTGAAGACGGCTCCGCTCTCGCCGCCCTGCGGGTAGATGAGCGAGCCTTTCTCGTAATGCATATCATTAATAGGCATATGGATATGCAGGAAGTCTTCCTCTTTTAGGTCAGCGAAGAGAACGAGCTCTCGAATTCCGCAATTGCGGCAATTAGAGTGCCCACTCCAGGCAACCTCGATCTTTTGTCTTTCCATCGCTCTCTAGTGTTTTCGCTTGTTGACCGAGCCCACACTTAAGAAGCTGTTTTAACAACTACTGCACTTGTCGTAGCGGCGTGGCGCCCGTCTTATAAGCCTCTCGGCGAGGGTGATGACGCCTTAATTAACAGAAAGCAACATTCACGATTATCTATTGATGATGTTTGCCTGGATGGATCGGTAACTGAGAATTGTAACGTATTCGTTTACCATTCTACCATCAAACTCTATAATTATAGTCTTATTTCAGCCAACGGTATGACGTAATGCGTGTGGCCGATGAAGCCCTCACCTTTGACGATGTTTTATTAGTTCCCGCCTATTCGGCCGTTATGCCACGCGAGGTGCAGCTGTCCACACTGCTGACCCGCGAGATTGAGCTTAACATCCCCATCATCTCCGCGGCCATGGACATGGTCACCGAGGCACGGCTGGCGATCGGCCTGGCGCAGGAGGGTGGCATTGGCATCATCCACAAGAATATGAGCGCCAATGAGCAGGCGAACCAAGTCCGGATAGTGAAGAAATTCGAGAGCGGGGTAATCAAAGATCCCATCACTGTGACGCCAGGCACGAGTATCCGCGAGGTGTTGCAGCTCACCCGCACACACAATATTTCTGGCGTGCCGGTGGTCGAGGGTGAGGCGCTCGTCGGCATCGTTACCAGCCGGGATCTGCGCTTCGAAACTCGGTATGAGAACCCCGTTTCCGCCGTCATGACGGCGGCTGAGCACTTGGTTACGGTGCGCGAGGGCGCAAGCCGGGAAGAGGTAAAGCAACTCTTGCACAAGCACCGCATTGAAAAGGTGCTGGTGGTAAACGATGACTTTCAGCTGCGTGGGCTGGTTACCGTGAAGGACATCCAGAAGTCCACCGAATACCCCAATGCCTGTAAGGACGAGCACGGGCAGCTTCGGGTTGGCGCCGCCATTAGCACCGGTGCGGGTACAGAAGAGCGCGTTGCGCGGCTGGTCGAAGCGGGCGTCGATGTGTTGGTGCTCGATACCGCCCATGGCCACTCCGAAGGCGTGCTGTCGCGGCTACGTTGGCTCAAGGGCCACTACCCCGATGTGCAGGTGATTGGCGGGAACATCGCTACGGCGGCGGCGGCAAGCGCTTTGGTGGAGGCCGGCGCGGATGCGGTCAAGGTGGGGATCGGGCCCGGCTCGATTTGCACCACCCGGATTGTGGCGGGTGTAGGCGTTCCGCAGATTACGGCGATTGCCGAAACCAGCAAGGCGCTACGAGGGACTGGGATTCCTTTGATTGCCGATGGTGGGATTCGCTATTCAGGGGACATCGCCAAAGCCATCGCCGCGGGTGCCTACGCGGTAATGATTGGCGGCCTCTTTGCCGGCACGGAGGAGTCTCCTGGAGAGGTGGAGCTTTACCAGGGGCGTTCCTATAAGGCCTACCGCGGCATGGGCTCGATGGGGGCCATGTCACAGCCGCAAGGATCGGGCGATCGCTACTTCCAAGAAGAGGTAACGGAGCTTGAGAAGCTGGTGCCCGAGGGCATCGAGGGTCGCGTGCCTTACAAGGGCAGCCTTTCGGCGATCATTTATCAGCTCCTTGGCGGGCTGCGCGCGAGTATGGGCTACACTGGCTGCCAGTCCTTGGAACAGATGCGGCAGAAGGCCAGTTTC
>JBAPTW010000209.1:0-2536 GCA_049282355.1 Gammaproteobacteria bacterium
AGTCGTGATGGCATTACTTTTCAGAAATACTCAGGCAATCCCATTATTCGGCACCAACCGCACAAGAATCAAGAGGAAGGTATTATTTCGGCCGCTTGTACTCTCGATGATAAGGAAAATATCGTTCTCTACTACGGAGCTATATGGGCGGCTAACAGCACTACGGAAAGTGTTGACGTGTATGTCAACCTTGCGATCTCGAATGATGGGTTACACTTCGTTGACCACGGACGCGTTGCTAGTCCCCCAATGAATGGGGGGGAAAATTGGCCTTTCGCGGTTCTGTACAGTGCAGGCAACACAACAAAACCATCCGGAGTATGGCATGTGTGGCACGGAAAACAAAAACCTAATGGTCTTTTGTCGGGGAATTCATCCGAAACTATTAACAGAAGCTCCTCCTCTAATTTTCCTACTAATACTTCATACGCGGCGGCAGCACTAGTTCCCTTGGGTGAAGGAGACATTGCCATGTTTCATGACAGACCCATCAAGGTTCACATTGCCAAACTACACTCCCTCGATGCTTGGGATGGACCTATCGTGAGCTATAAGCAGAGCCAGGGTAATCAAGGGCTATCCGTACTGCTCGATCGGGAGAGCAGAAAGTGGTTCATGTATGTTCGGATGGGCAACAACAACGATATGGATGACACCGACGAGATACGTGTTTGGGTTGCGCCTGCCGAGATCGAACGCCTTTTCCCGCAGCCACCAACTAACGTCCGCGTGGATGTTGTTCAGTGAGTGTGCGAGTGCTTCGCTCCTCAGTTCCACGCGCTCAATACCCCAACGATGCTCGGGTTCCTAATCCGACTTTTGCAACTCAACCTTAGATTCCCTTATTTTTGGATCCCATCGATCTCCAAGAGCTTGATTTATCAAAGCCGAAGTAGCCACATGCGCTTGTAGCCTAGATCTAGGCCGTTGACGCATGGGTGGTTTTTCTCAAAGCTTCCGGTATGTTTCTGCGTGCCAATAAGCGGTTGAAAGAGGTGAAAGAAGACCGTTATTGGACCGTCCCCGAGAGCCGGTGTACCCGAGGCGCTTGCGCGGTGCAGCGGCAAGTTTTGTACCTGGAAGAGATAAACCACAGCCAAACAGCGGTCTGCTGTCGAACCATGAAGCTTTTCGATCACGGGCAAGGTTAGCCGACGCAGGTGACGATTTTTCCGCAAGATCGCCAGGCTCCAGCGTTGGACTACGATGTGGTTCAAATCCGGTCGAGTGAATTGCGACTGCACCATCCTCGTCAATGGAGTGGCTGCTGACTCGTTTATCAGCTTTGGGAGCAATTGATGCTCGATGGTTACTGGTCGAATAAACGGACAGTAATTGCTGCGGCAGTTCAGCATTAAATTTATGCCCGCTTATTACCTTACGCGGTGATATTGCTTTTGTTACTTGCCGCAATAACAGCTGAGCCTTCTATGCCATCACTGCTGGCACCTATTTATTAAAGCTGTTATCTATGCGCTGAGGAACCGGTATAGCTGGCAGATTTTCCCGAGGGGCTCGGGGCCTAAAACTGCCACTCTCAATCACCCAGACGAGCCACCACGGGAGCCACGCACATATCTGCACCAGACGCACTATCAGGATGGTGGCGACTGATTCTGCCGCAGGGACACCCACTAGGCCCATCAATAGCGCAAATATTCCCTCAGCGACGCCAATTCCGTCGATCGATATGGGTAGTCGTGCCACTAAAACCGTTAATAAGACTGCGCTGCTCACAAGCCAAAGATTGACATCGATCCCCAGCCCTTCGATTACCACCACTGTCAGGGCGATGCTCACTATATTCTCCAGCAGCGTGAGGCCGAAAAATATTGCAATCGCGCGGCCGCTAGTCCGATAGCCGCTGTAGGTTTCATGCAACTTCTTTAAGCGCATGCCAACTTTCGACTTGATAAACGGCCTTGGAAACCATTTATAAATGGCCTGGAACAGCACTGGGCTAAAAGAAGCAGAAAACAAAATCGTCGCACATGCCATTGCAGCAACGCCGCTCCACCAGATCAGATCAACGTGCGTCCCTATGGTTGCCGAATTACCGAGGATATAAAGTCCAAACAGTCCGAGAACCAAGGATACAATGAAGCCCACCATACGCTCGACAATAATTGATGCGATGACTTCGTTTCCTGGCAAACCAGCGCGACAGACTTCGTATGCCCGGATAATATCGGCGCCGATCCCAGAGGGAAGAAAGATCCCCCATATCATTGAAGCGCAATAAATCTTAAAACCATACAAAAAGTGCAGGTCGACATGCCGAGCCAGAAGCAGCAGTCGCCATTTATAAGTCATCAGGGCCCGATCTAGGGTGGCAATTCCAACTGCCAAGACTATATAGAAAGGCTCAGCCTTCAAAAGCACAGAGGCGAGTTTGTCCAGGCCTCCCAGAAACCAAATCAGTAATCCAACCAGCACGAATGCAACTATAGTCTTGTATATTGTGCGCATGATATGTCAGGCCTTCGTTATCCTTTCGTCAGGGGAGAGTCAGCAAGGACTGCAAACAGAATTAGGT
>JBAPTW010000210.1:0-18635 GCA_049282355.1 Gammaproteobacteria bacterium
CTGCACTGTCGGCCGCAGCACGGTGCGGGCGATGGTTACGGTGCGGTCCTCCTCGGGTTTCCCAACCGCTTCGATCCGGTTCGGATGACCGCTCTTGTTGGGCTTTCGTTTAATGCCCATGGGACTAATCTCTCTGTTGTTCATTTGCTGGCTGCCAACGAGAACAACGGCGCGGATCGGTGTCCCACAGTCCGCTGATCGCTTCGGGTTGCCCCTTGGCGCAATGCCCGAGGTTCGGATGGTCAATGCGCTCGAAGTGCCGGCAGTCACGACAGCACACGCGATCGGGACGCGGAATCGGCCGACCCGCGAGTCTATTCCAGCACCAAGGGCAAGCCAACACCTCATCAGCGAACCACAGCAAGACCGGTCCGCACTGCTTGCAGGTGGCTCGTTCGGTGTAGTCGTTGGTCCACGATGCCCTGATCCATCTCTCCTCGTTGCACGAGCGAGTGAGCGAAGGCCGCCAGCGTATCGATGCCAATCTCACCGTTGCGCCAGTCCTCGATATCTTCCTGAGCCAGCGCGTCGCGTATCTCCATCGGGGTAATCGGTAACGCCCGGCTGGCAGTCGAAAGCACCTCCAATAACTTAGAATCCTGCTCCGCAGAATTCGCACAATACGCAGAATTACCTGGCGTAGGGGGTTTTTGCGTAATGTGCGTATTTTGCGTGTAGGGATTGGAATTCGCGATTCCCAGCACTTCGCGCCAGCTCATCGCCACCGCTCGCGAATATCCTGTCGCACCCGTACAGTCGGTGAAGCGGGACGACCCCGGCCATCTTTTGGCAATTCAATGATTTCTATGTAGCCGCGCTCCTCCAACACTTCGAGTGCGTGGCGGAGATGCTGGACGCGCTCGAAGCTCCCTCTCAGCGCATTGAAGGCTTCGCGCAGGTGAAGCGAGGCAGCCTGCTGCGCTCAATCCAGCTCCAAGTGTGCCTGGCAGCGGCGATGGTTGGATCGGCTCCCATCATATCTAGAGCTGCTAGACTATGGCGTGTTATCACAGCCATAATCTCCAATGCGTCGTTCATCGTTGCAGCAGTGATGACGGCCTCCCACGGCCTGCCGTGAGCGCGATCAATGGGGTCAGTTTCGATCGATATCTGCTCACTCCAATTCGCATCCGGAACGTGTCAAGCAAGTAGACAGATTTGATCGTCTACGAGGCATTTAATAGTCCGGTATATCGAAAAGATGCCTGAGTACACATCGTCCCGCACGACAAAGTCGAAGCTAAATAAAGAATCATCGAGCGATGCCGCCGACAAAATCGCATCGGTCCAGCCGGGAATCTTTAAAAAGCTGTTTTAAAAATGTTGCGAGCGCCACCAGAGCAAGGCGCACGGTGGCGAGCCACCGCAGTGTACATGGGAGTACATGAGGATGACGAGCCAGCGCGTAACGCAGCTCAGGCAAGCGCAGTAGTTTTTAAAACAGCTTCTAAGCCATGGGACTATTTTTTAGATAACAGCCAGCGTGCCGAATGTCAGCCTTGCCGCATTGCAACGCGGTATTGTAGCACTGAATTTTTAGCTATATTTGGATAGTTAGATAGTATCTCCAGCATTGAAATAAAGGTGAGCACAATGAGTTGGGCGAAAATCTGTCAAGATCCTACACTAAGAGATCTTCCTTATAAGATCCAAACCGATAAATGGGGAAACATCATAATGAGCCCTGCTAGTAATGAGCACGGGATTTACCAGGCTCAAATTATCGCGCTCATAAGCAAATTGATGGGGAAAGGCACGATAATCGCTGAGTGTTCTATCCAAACCAGTGAAGGAGTTAAGGTAGCGGATGCCGCCTGGGCAACAGAGAAATTTATCCAGAAGAATAAAGGCAATAATCCATTTGACGAAGCGCCTGAAATATGTGTAGAAATACTGTCACCGTCTAATACCGAAATGGAGATGGAAGAAAAAAAAGAATTATATTTTGCTCGGGGCGCCAAAGAATTCTGGATATGCGATAAAGATGGGAATATAAAGTTTTACAAAAATACAGGTTTATTAGGACAAAGCAATATTATAAAGACGTTTCCTAATAAGTTATAACGTTGAAGGCAGGTGTCACATTGGTTTACGCCGCAAAATATCTAATGAGCCGATACACATTTGCTTTAAATCAATGCGTAGCATAACCTGCCGCGCCCGTAGCGGCCTAGCGTGTAAAATTGTCATGAGGTTCAAGGCCAATCGCTTTTTTCATCTCCTTGTATCGGGGTTAGGGGCGGACCGCGTTTCGTGATTAGAAGCTGTTTTAAAAATGTCGCGAGCGCCGGAGTCGCAAGGCGCACGGTGGCGAGCCACCGCAGTGTACATGGGAGTACATGAGGATAACGAGCCAGCGCGTAACGCAGCTCGGGCAAGCGCAGTCGTTTCTTTAAAACAGTTTCCTAGGCCCGTCCCCTGTTTCCCGCTATTTCTTGGCTCCTGATTCTCTGTTTCTTAGAGTGTTCTCATGAACGCCACTACGGCTTTCTTTTCTTCCTTGCTGAGCTTCAGGTTCTGAATCAAGTTAAAGAATTCCACCGTATCCTCCAGGGTCAGTAGCCGCCCATCATGCAGATAAGGAGGTGAATCTTTGATCCCACGCAGAGTAAAGGTCTTAATCGGACCCTCCGCATGGATGTACTGCTCGTTGATCATCTGCGGCTCATAGAAACGCTCGACCTTGAGGTCGTGCATCTTGTCGTCAAGGTAAAACGGCGGTGCATGGCACTGCGCACAACGGGCTTTGCCCATGAACAGTTCCTGCCCTTTGATCTCCTGTTCAGTGGCCATAGCCGGCTCCAGTAAACCGAAAGTATTCAGCTTAGGCGCTGGGGGAAAGTCGAACATATTCTGCATTTGCGCCATCATGGCCACCTGGCTGCTACGATCGGGCAAATGCACGCCCTTCTTGGCGGCGATGACATGATCACCATCAAAATAGGCAGTGCGTTGTTCGAACTCAGTAAAGTCCTCAACAGAACGCAGCGACCGCTTGGAGCCGTGGATCTGCTGGTTGAACATACCGCGCAAGCTAACCGTATCGATGCGAAAGCGTGCCGCCTGGGGACGGTTGTCCGGGTTCAGGTGAAAGGCACCATTGGTGTGTCCGTTGGTATGACAATCTAGACAGGAGACGCCGAGGCTCGACTCCTCGGATTTCCTATCCTCGGTCTGGTTGAACTGCTGCTGCGGAAAGGGAGTCAGCAACAGCCGCAGACCCTCCATCTGCACCGGCGTCACAATCCCTTCCATGATGTCATAGTAGTTCTTGATGGTCAGGACCTTTCCTTGCGATACATCACCCAGATCGGGGCGGGAATTCAAGAAGATCGGGGGTGGAAATTCGGGCAGGAAATGTTCTGGGAGATCAAATTCAACATCAAACCGGTTGAGATCGCGACCTTCTTGCTCCTTAATGGCATCAATTTGGTCTTGCGGAAAGACTTGCCCCCCGACCTCATGTTTGACATGGGGCAGCGGGAGAAACCCTTTGGGAAACAGAGCCTGCTGACGGATCTCTTCAGGGCTCATCTCGATCAGCTTTTCCCAGGTCATGTCATCAGACAGTTTTACCCGCACCCCTTCTTGAACGGCCTTTGTATCCCCCGACATCTTCATCTCGGAAGAACGGTTGCTCAAGTCGTAGCGCTCTTCCAGCAGCTTCTGTTGCTGCTTTATGACCTTGGGCCTTTGTTTGACATCCTCTTTCATGGTGGCCTGGAAGTCCTGCTTAATGACCACCGGCATGTACGTCCCCGTAGCATACTCCTCGGGCATTTGCGCTGAGGCAATACTGAGCGCGAAAGAGCTACCCAGCAGAGTAGGCGATAATGTTTTCCAACTCGATTTTCTTGGTGTCAGTTGCATGGGTAAAATCACCCCCCAGATTGCAGTCGATCAGACCAAAATATGTAATTTGTATAACAGAGCGTTGTTGGAGTTTCCATTAGGGAAAACCCCACTTCCGGTAGTACCGGCAATATAGAGGTAGTGGCTTGGGCCAGATCTCACAGCCATGCAGGACAAACATGTATGGGGTCGGCGAGATTTTGCGCTCTGTAGCAATGTGAGGATCTAACCCTCCTGCTTTTACCGGCTTACCACAGCTTCTTCTTGACAGCAGGTGACGGGAAGCATTGTCCCGCATGACTTATTAACGAAAGACATCGTGCGTGCATCAAGCACTGTTCCCGAACCAACAGAAGACGTCCAACCAGCGCAGGGAAAGTGGCTTGCGCCTGGCTGCACCCACGCCTGTAGGTCCTGGGTGAATCTCACTATCTCCGGCGCCCTTATAACCTCATCGGCAAGACACATTCTGGCCCTGTTACCGAAGGCGGCTTGGCAAGCGCCGTGTAATCCCACAAGCCCGACATGAGCTGATACTGCGATTGCTGAAAATCCCACAAACTGAGTCTTTATAGCAGGCGCCGAAAGCGGCAGTACAGTGGCAGCCAGAAGCCACCATTTCGCATTCACCATCGCTTCCTCCAGTGTCTCCATCAATTGTGTTATTCATTGAGCTGATGGATCAATGTAACCTAACTAAAGCATTTACTCCTGCTGAACAGTTCTCACTCCAGGCCTATTTTGCAATGTTTCCAGGGAGCACCTCAGCGTCACAGTTGACGGCCAATTTCCTGGTAGTTAATGAGCACCTTGCTGATGTAGGTGATGGTTTCGCCAAATTCCGGGATTCGGCCGTACGGCGCGTACAGCCCACTGGCACGGGTATTTCCTAAACCAGCGTTGTAGCCGGCGGTCGCTGCCAGGATATTTCCATGGCGCGCCCCGAGCGCCCGCGCCATGATTTTCGTCATGACAGCAATCGGTGCCCGATAAGTAAAACGCTGGTCGAATCGCAACAGAAAAGCCGCATCCGCGTCATCAAAAATATCGCGATCCTGAGAATTTGCCTTGAGATAGCTCCGAAATGCATCTCTTGCCTCGTACCGCTGCTGATCCAACTCCTTGAGATCTCGCATATATTGCAACTGTTCCGTCACGACAGCGGAATCGGCGCTTCTTTCATCGGCCACGAGCTCGGCAAGGGCATCTTCCAGGCTCAGGAGATGCGCTGGCTTTTTCCGGTAAAACTGTCGCCTCTCCTGTCGCAGCTTGTAGTACAGCCGCCCTGTATCCGCCAGCTCCCACAGCTTATAGGGCGGGCGAGCATGCTCATCATGGCTACCCGCACACAACAAACCGTAATCCTCCGCAGTCGGCTGCGTGATTTGGCATATACCCACCGCCAGGGCAGGAGACACAGCAAATTCATAGAAAAAGGACTCCGCCATGATCTGGGCCAATAGCCATGCAGGATCGATGGAATAGATCGATTCATACTCGCGCACGCTTCGCAGCACCCAGTAAGTAATGTTCGAGATCCTTTTGTCTAATTCCACCTCTTCATAGTTTTTCCCCCAAACCGGCAGTATCTTTCCCCGGTAATGATCGGCAATTACCTTGAGAACGGCGTTCTTTAGGCGATATTCGTAGTTGGGATCCTTCTTCACCATTGACGCGAATGAATAGTCTTTAGGAAGAATGATATTGATTGGTTTGTCGAGACTCGGACAGCTCTCTTGCTGCCCGAGCGCTGCGGAACTCACCGCTGATAACAGAAATCCAGAACTGCACTGCTGGATAAAGCTTCGACGTGTTGTCTGCATAAGGAATGACCCTTCTTAGCCATTTATTCACAGAGTTAAGTTGTGGATGTTGATAGGGGACACCGACTTCATTGTCGTGCGTGAGAATACCGAGGGTGAGTATTCCACCGTCGGTGGACGAAGCTACGAAGGGACCGATCTCGAGATTGTTGTGTAGGAAAACACCTTTAGGCGCCAAGGTGTGGACCGCATCCTGCGCTATGCTTTTGAGCTTGCCCGTTTCCGACCAAGAAAGCGCTTGACCTGGGCGACAAAATCAAACGGCATATTCGTGTTGATGACCTCTAGCCGCAAGTGTTTGAGAAGCGAACCGTCTCTCTTTTTTTGCAGCCTAGTAAGTCTTGATCAATGCAAAGCCATTTTGCTCGAGCTTGGCGACCTCTGCTACACCGCTCGGCACGACGTCCTCATCCCAAGCATCATAAAGATCCTCGAGCTGGATGTTCCGGCCGGTCAACGTATTCTTGCAGATTTGGAATTTCACTCCCTGGGCTTTTAGATTCGAAATACGCTGAGCCATGTCTGCGTCCTTTTCGGCCTCCATAAGCAGCCCTAAGCCGTCTCCATTCATCACCACACGCAGATCCAGCTTGTTCTGACCTACGGCGTTGACGTGATTTAGGATATTGCCCAGGGTCGACTTGTACTGTTTCATGTTTTGTCCGCCGTCGAAATTCACGTGGTAAACGACTTTTTGCGGCTCGTACGCTGAGTCGCCGGATTTTTCCTCAGCGACGATCCCTTGGATGGTAAATCCAGCTGTCAAAAGTAACGCTAATAGGCCCAGAGGCAACATCAAACGTTTCATAACTCCTCCTGCGGTGGTGGTAAGGCCTGGCTCAATTCGACTGGCCACAGTTAATCTTCTTTTGCTTCCCCGCTCCTTTTGAGACAAACTCGACAGGGTTAGGTTTCGAAATCGTGCCGCTCTACATAGCTTAGCTTGTTCGGTCCCGAGGCGAGTATCCCATCTCGCGACGTTTGGCATTAGTCGCAGTTTTAGTATGGCACAGATCGACTACGACAGCGTCGCAAACATCTATGACCTCTATGCGACCGCCGACAACGTCTTCCGGTGTCTTGCGCCCGGGGGCCGCTTCATAGGTACCCTTCATAATCCAAGGATTCTCCGCGCCACTGCGGATGGCGTATTGCGGGCGGTGGGGCAGTTCCGCACTCATTATGGCATACTGGTTGGGTCCGGTTTCGAGCAAGGCGGCGATCCTGTCGTCAGCCGACTTCAGTTCTTTGAGCTTTTCGGCAATGACATAACGTTGATCTGGAAACGAGTACTGCCCATGAAATTTACGCGTATCGAGAAAGAGTAGTTTGAAAGCATGGCGAAGACCGTCGGCTTTCAAATCATAGAGCTTTATGGAGGCTACGAACGCGCCCCATACGAGCCTAATCAAAGCCCAGCAATAATTTGGCTACTAGAAAAAAATTGACGCCTAAACAGCACTAAGTAAAGCGGCTTTTGAGGCAGCAAGCACCTAACCATGTCCGTTACACTCGCATTTGACGTCTATGGAACGCTCATCGACACTCATGGGATAACCGTTCAGCTAGAGAAATACCTAGGAGCAGAAGCTGTTGGGTTTGCAGAGCATTGGCGTGAAAAGCAGTTAGAATATTCATTTCGCCGAGCGCTAATGCAAAACTATGCAAACTTCTCTGTCTGCATCAGCCATGCGCTCGATTACACCTGCGCATGCTTTCACGTCGCTCTCCATCGCCAGGAAAAGAAAGAACTCTTGAATGCCTACCAGGAATTACCAGCGTTTGATGACGTTACCGAAGGACTCGCTCGAGCGCGAGAATCTGGCTTTCGAATGTTCGCATTCTCTAACGGTACCGCTGAAGCGGTCGAGACGTTATTAAGTAATGCCGGTATCAGAGACTATTTTCTCGGTGTTATAAGTGTTGACGAGGTGAAATCTTTCAAACCAAACCCCGGTGTTTACAGTTACTTTCTCAGGGCTTCAGGTGCCGTGGGGGCCGATGCTTGGCTAATATCGAGCAATCCGTTTGACGTCATAGGGGCCATTTCCTCCGGCATGCGAGGTGTCTGGATTCGACGCTCAGTGGATGCGATATTCGATCCTTGGGGAATAGAGCCAACAGTCACCGTAAGTAACCTTTCCGACTTGGTAGAACATATAAGGTAATGGGCTAACCTAGAGCAACACCGAACATGCTCCCTGGCATTTTGCAGATGGTCGAAGACGCCAGCGCCTCCGTGGATCATGAGCGAGCAGTTTTCAGCCAAGCTCGTTCCGTAGGCTGGAACAGGAGTTCGTTCGATTTGAAGTTCAATGCCAGTACGGCCATGACTTCCAGGCCAAGCGAAGGTGAAGGTCTATAGTGCTCGCAACATACTTGGCCAGGCTCTGAACTGCGTCTTCATCCCCTACTAGAAAACAGATTATAATGCGAAACGTACTCTTCAGCGCCTTACTGACTATCCTTACACCAATGGCAACAGTGGCCAACGTCGACGGGAGATCAGCTATCAAGCCCTCAGAGCTATTTCGTCAGATCGAGTCCGGCACCGCCCCGACAATAGTCGATGTGCGATCGCGTTGGGAGTTTGAGAAAGGCCATGTCCCTGGGGCGTTGCACATCCCGTTCTGGGCAGCCTTCATGCGATCCTCCGAAATTCCAACGCTGCACCAAGAGCCGGTCATCGTCTACTGTGCCCACGGGCCTCGCGCGGGTTTCGCCAAGGCGGCCCTTCGGCTGTCGGGATTTGATCGCGTCTTCTACCTTGAGGGGCATATGTCCGGCTGGAAAAAAGCAGGGCTACCTTTGGAATAGCCAGTCAAACGCCCTGAGAAGCGGCTTTAGATATTGCTGCGCCTGCCAAGAATGCGGAAGACAGGCACGCTAATGGATATAAAGATCTTATTAACTATTTTCATTGCCATTTTTGTTGCCGAGCTTGGCGATAAGACCCAGCTAGCAACGGTCTTATTTGCGTCGGACAAGGAGGTTGACAAACTGACAGTGTTTTTTGGTGCTTCGTTGGCTTTGATTGCCGCTTCCGCTATTGGTGTGCTTGCCGGTGGGTTTATTTCGCAATATATAAGCGAAAAGCATCTACACTACATTGCAGGTATAGGGTTCATTGGAATTGGCTTATGGACTCTCATCAGAGCATGAGAATTCGCTTCAAACATGTCTCCAACTGCTGCGCTCGGCTACCGTGATAACCTGTTAGGTGCCGATGGCGTTGTCAGAAAGCTCCATAAACAGATTACGAATCTGGTCCGGTCCGCCACGGCGCACGACGTCACCGAGCGCCGATGGAAGCTTTGGACTGAGCCGGCCCTTGAGTCGAGCATAGACCACGCTCCGATGGCCGGCACCGATAACGACCAAATCGCCGATGGTTGCAGTGGCCCCAGGTGAGTCCCAGGACAAAACGCCTGTGCCTCGCAGCAACACCATACCGGAACGCTCCCGGTCGTGAACCTTGATCACCGGATCCCAGCCGCGCGTCGCGATGCGGGTAACATCAATCACTGGATCCTGTGCCGCGGGCGCCTCAAAAACCGCGACCTGAAGCTCTCTGAGTCCCGCCAAGGGGATTTCGCCCGCTGAACCCGCCAGCGAGCGGCGAAGGAGAAGTGTCGTAAACTGGCCGATATTAACCTCGAAGACGTCGAGCGGGTCTTCGCCGCGCTGACGCACGATCTCCTGCCGGACGGCGCTGGGGCTAAACTGTGCTGTGCAGCCAGTGAACAGCCAGAGCAACGCCAGGATGGCGTACCAGCCCATCGCTCCTTGCCGCATGCTCAATCTCTCCCACACTGGCAGATCGCCAAGCCCCATCTGCGCCGCAAGTGTAACTGCGACGGCACTCAAAAAGGTGGCAAGGCAACCTCTGACACGGTGTTCATTGCACTTCCACCTCCGCCATCCTTAAGATCTAAAGCGCCCAGTTAGTGAGTGTTTGTTTGAATATTGAGCGACTCCGATATCCCCGGTGAACGCTCCCCTAGGTCCGGTGATGACTGCTCGGTAAAGCCCTCAGCAAGGCTTTTGAGGACGCCAAAGCTTTCGACAACTCGAGCCTTGAGGATATCTAAATTCTCTATGCTCACTTGCATGGTAGCGTCCTTGCTCCCACGCAAGTGAGCCAGCGTTCTTTCGCCCAGGACTCTGAGTAACCTGCCGTGCTCAGTGGCGAACGGCCCTCCCGGCCCGCTCACCTGAGACAGCTGCTCAAAGCGAGCGAGCATTGCCTCCAATACGTCTGTGAGGATTTGAATTTGCCGGGAAACCGCTGTCTCGATGGACTCGCCCAGATGCACATTAGCGTGCGCAAGGGCCTCTACGTTCTTGTGCTCCTTCTCCACTAGCGTCTTAACATCGATGGTCGGAAGCTGGTAGCTCCTAAGTAATCTATTGAACAGCTCAAATGGTCCCGCGATGTGCGGTGCCACAACCAGCTTGCTAAAATCTAATGCATATTTCGCATCAATGGCTTTTTCTGCCTCAAGCCAGTCCTCAACGGGGTTCCTGCCAACAAAACCCCGTTCCAGCGCCCGGTAGTATGCCATCTCAGCAATCATACGATACCGTGTCAGCGGAGAAACTGACTGCCGGGTAACTGCACGCAGTGCATTTTTCTTTGAAACATCCTTCCTCTCAGACATGATAATTTCTCTAAACCAGTATCATTGTAAGAGAATGTTTTAACACCTGCTGCGCTTGCCACAGCGGCGTTGCGCGCTGGCTCGAAATCCTCATGTACTCCCGTGTACACTCCGGTTTACTTGCCCCATCCCTGGGGCTCGCCCCTGCGGGGCCAGCCTGCGGCTGTTCAAAATCGTTCCGGACGATTTTGTCTCGCCACCGTGCGCCTTGCTTTGCCTGCGCTCGCCGGGTTTTAAAACACCTTCTAAGGGTAAGGGCCGCACCTCTGCTGTCAACAACGGCAGCGCCGGCCTGGTGCCTAATCGCTCAAGCTAAAGATTGGGTTGAAGTTTAAATCTCTATTGAGGCGGTTTCTTCTTCGACCTCTGCCGGCCCGGCAATGGCATTCGCCCAGGGATGACGGGCAAGCTTTGTCGTGCAACAAATTATCACTATCCCCCGACGTCCATCTGCTGGGCAATTCTGGAGTAGTCAAGAATTCAGACATTGCTTTTCGATCGCGAAGGGTCGTGCTTCTAAAAAAATCTTCCATGCTTCCGTAGAAGAATAGCTACTACGATCACTTCACCTCATACTTAATAGTGTAACGCAACTGCCACCAAATGAGTGAGCGAGAAATCAGCTGCTTCGAAAGCGCCGCGGAAGCCACTGAAAGCACACCGTTGGTCACATTCCTTAGCGCAGGTGCATTAGGTGCTCGCCGCGTCCGCCGGATAGCAGGCAATAAGTACAACGGCACACGGGCAGCCCACCTCGACGGCAAGGATGCCCACAGCTCCGGCACCCTCATTCAGATCGGCTTGGACCGGTGTCTGCCGGTGCTCAGGACGTTTTGTGAAGAAGGCCGTTAACTCCCGCGATATTACACAATCCCTAAAACTGCAAGAACGATGAGAACAACTACAACGACACCAATAATATAAAAAATGTTCCTGGGCATGAGTTTCTCCTTCCGACTTAGATCTTTCGTTTACAATATACTCTTAAGAAACTGTCTTGGCACGATGTTGAACGTGATGGCATCCCGTACCCTAATGCAGCCCCTCATGACTCCGCCAATGCCTCGATAATGGTGCGACAAAAATTCGGGAGATCCCCCGGGTATCGGCTAGAAATGAGATTGCCATCCTTAACGACACTTTCATCAACCCAATGCGCTCCGGCGTTTTCAAGATCATCGCGGATTGAGAAGAAAGACGTAACCCGGCGATCCTTTAAAATCCCTGCAGACGCTGGAACCCAGCCCGCATGGCATATATAGGCCACAATTTTGCCTTGTTCAAATAGTTGTTGCACAAACTCCAATAGCGCTCGGTGGCGACGCATATGGTCAGGGGCGTAACCACCAGGGATAACGACGGCCTCGAACTCACTGTGCGATACTTCTGTAATCTGCCGGTCTGGCACTACCGATAAACCATTTTTACCTTTATAGCGTTCTTCGCCTGTACCGATTATCACCACCTCGGCACCTTCTTCCTGGAGTCGATAGTAGGGATACCATAGTTCCAAGTCCTCATACAAATCGCCGGCCAAAAGGGCGATAGTCTTACCCGTTAGTGTCATGAGCATGTTCTCCTGCGTCACTCCTCAGACTATTAAGAAATTTATGCTCTTTGGGTACCTCGTTCCACTGGGATCTTCCCTAATCGTCCCATTCTGAAGTGCTTGACGTGCTACCATCTAGCCCCAAACCGTCGCGAGAAGGATAAAGCCGAAAACCAACCCCGGCGCGTAGGGCGCGTGGTGTGCAAGGCAGTGGCATTGAGCCTTGAAGGTCGCTTACGAGATGTTGCCAGCGCGGCAATCCCTAAGCTAGCCGTTAATCGCGCCCGGCCCGCTTTCTCCTGACATCGATCTGTCAACTCGCCATCTAGTAGAGACTGACGTATGGCCGACATGTTTAACAGAATGCGCTCCCAGCCTCGTAACGAGCTTATCCTCTATGCGATCGACCTCTTCATGATTGTTCTGGTTATCGTCAACTTGGTTTGGATTATCTTTGATTCGCTGTTCGCGACCGACGTCGTGCAGGATATGCTAAGGCGAAATAGTCCCAACTTTTATCGTTTCTATTACGAACAAGTCCATCAACACTTTTTCTATTACGATCTTGTTTTTGTTTCTATTTATATACTTGAAATCTTGGTAAGGTGGATTATTAGCATCCGCCAGCATGTATACCAAAAGTGGTACTTTTATCCTTTTGCTCATTGGTACGATGTGCTTGGGTCCATCCCCATCGGATCCCTCAGAGTACTGCGCTTACTGCGCGTCGTTTCCCTTGTGATGAGGCTTCAAAAGCGCGGGGTGATCGATCTCACGGACACCTCTGGTTACCGATTCTTGGACAAATATTTCGATGTCTTGGTCGAGGAAATCTCCGACCGTGTTATCATCCGCATTCTCGAGGCAATTGAAGATGAGATTCGCTACGGGAGTCCGGTATCGCGCAGGATCCTTACGGATGTGGTGGAACCCCGTCGGGAGCCTCTTGTTAAGTGGATATCAGCGCGACTCTCGGCCACCTCTCAAACGGTCTACTTTGGCCATAAGAGAGAGATCGCAAGCTACGTGGAACAATTGGTAACGAAAGTGCTTGAGGAGAACCAGGAGGTAGCCACCATCGAGCGTATTCCCGGTCTTGGAAAAATCGTAACCAATAGCCTGAATCACGCGATAAGGGATGTTGTGTTACAGGTGATCGAGAGAGTTTCATGGGATTTGGCCGCTAGCCGTAACGAGAAAGTGGCGAACGAGATGTTAACTGTTCTTTTTGATTCTCTACTTGAAGAGACTCAGACCCTCACCACGATCACCCGCGAGATTGCCATAGAATCCATTGGATTAGTCAAAAAAGAGGTTAGGATTCAGAGGTGGCGAAACAAAATCTAAAAAGCCTGTGCTTCAGCCGCCGGTTCAAAGCAATCCCGAGCGCCACCAGAGCCAAAGCACACGACAGCGAGTTACCGCACAACGGCGCTATGGCAAGCAAGCGCCGTAATTTTTACAATAGCTTCTCAGGGTAACCGAAAAACATCTCCGTACACCGCGCCTTTGCCGTGAAATCTCTCTGGAGCGGGATCGTCATACACCACCAGCACGGCGTCTTCCACGCCAAGCATAGGGTACAGCGAAATGCCCTCTGCATGATCGAACCCAGGCGAGAAAGGTAAATCGAAGAGCAGTTCCAGCTCCCCGTCATCAAGTTGCGAAAAGCTTTCATGCGAGAGACTGAGCGCTCCGCGCAGCCGAAAGGCACGGATAACTCCCTCGAGCTGCATCGTCGGACCCGCCAAGATAATCAGATCCTCCCCCTGGAGGCATAGATCGCGGACACCGAGACCGGTCAATGCGAGAAAATGCTTCTTATAGAGCTGACCTTCTGGACCGATCGGCCGGAGAGTGAGAATACCCGATCCGTTCTCCTGTATCTCAAGCTCCAAAATAATAGCTGCACCTCGCAATACCGGACCGCGTAAACCAAGAAAAAGCCGATCGCCTGACGCGGCCAAGCCCTCGATGTCGAACCCATTGTCCTTACTTGGTAGATTGAATCTTAGAAATGGCCCGAGATGCGGGTCATCCTGCAACGCTTCTGTGAGCACGTTACCTGCATCAGCTTTGGCTTTCTCTATCGAGGCGGCCACCAAAGGCTCGGCCGAATCCCGCGGCTGGTAAGAACGATAAAGCTCACCATTGAATACCGGAACACGCCCGAGCAGGTAACGGTTTGCATCGGTCTTTATGGTTTCGATCCGCTCAATATCTGTCGCATCGGACTTCCCTTTAGCCTTCTTGCGTTTGCTACTATGGGACCCGGTAAACCACAGATAGTTATCACTGTAGCCCAGACCCTCTATGTCAATCTCATCGTCCAGGTTGAATAGGTCAACATACTCCTTCAGGGGAAACTTGCGATGCTGGCCAAAGGTTGCCCCTGCCGTCGGCGACAAGCGTTCGAGCCCAATGCATTCATCCGACGCCACCCACAGGCTGCCATCTGGCGTGAGCGCCGCGGCCGAAAGCTCACCGATGATGTCCTCATGAATTTCCTCGGAGCTCTCGGAAAACTGCAGCAGAACCCGGCTCAACAGAAAAGCATTCGCGCTAGCCATGGCAAAATCCAGTCTGTGGAGTGTAGTAACTGCCCAACATCGCCGACCAGCCTCTCTTCGGTTTGACCATCCCTATCCCGCCCCCGATAAGGGGCCTTGATACTCCGACAGTACCAGGAAATCGAACAAGCGCTACTGTTGTGCCTTTTCCTTGTTCTCGTCAGGCATAGTCACATTCACATCCGGCACTGTTACTTGTTTCTCCTTTGTTCGCACATCCACATCGGGCACGGTGATACTCTTTTCCTTAGTGCCAACATCAACATCGGGGGTCTTAACATCGTATTTCGGCATTTGACCGGGCTCGGTCTTAACATCCACATCAGCTTTGGGTAGCTTCCCCTCTTGGGTCTTCTCCACGTCGCAACCGAGCAAAAGTGTGCATGCAAGCAGCGCTATGCTCGCGTTCAAGAATTTGTAAGTCATGTTGCCTCCAGAACTATTTTGATTTTGCGCGATAGGCCAAATTTCATCGAAACCTTTATACCCACTGTGAGTAGGCCACGGCATCGCACCGTGAGACTCTTGAGCACGGCTTAGTATGGCTTCGTCAGCCCACGCGCCAGGCCCCACCCTCTGTCCCACGGGGCGACCTGGGTTAATGTGCTGATTAGGCTTTGTATCCTTCATCCGTTGCTAACGGGTTGGCTTAGAATAATCGCGGACAATTTCTGGGTCTTCTTCCTTTGCCTGTTCTTTCCCTACCGCCTCTGCCTCCTCTAACTCTTTGCGCTTAGCCTCAGGCATGTCCCGACGTTCCCCGGTCTTATCTTCCATCTCTCCGGACCGAACAAGATCCTCGGTGGCCTCTTCATACTCGCGTCCGGCTTTTTGAAGATCTTCGTAGTGTTGCGCCGTTTGTTCCTGGGTCTCATCTGGAACCTTACGATCTTCTGCCATAATATATCTCCTCGATAGATATGCCGTAAAAACGCAGGCTAACAACTCTCGCCCGCTTTCTGCAAACCATGGCGCTGAGTAATGTCAACGGGAAGCTGCCTCCTTACCACCTAACAACCAGCCGCACACCTAGAGCGGCAAAGAGGTAAGAACTCGCAATCCGCTTGTTTGACGAATCGTCTGCAAATCCCCGGTTGGTCAGCAAGTCTAAAATTATTCGGCAATATCCATACCCATACCGGCCATCGATTACATCCTCCAATCTACAATCTCGCGACTAAACGCAGATTGCCCCTGGGAGGCAAACCCCATGGATGGGGCGGATAACACCGGCGCGTATAAGCGAGAATAGGAGAATTCTGAACCACGGAATACCGCGACCGCAAGCGCAGCCTTTCTCAGATAACAGCTTGCCAGCACCGCCGGCTACCGATGGAACTTGTAAGTTTTGCAATACGCTTGTAAATAATTGCCCTCTATGGCCAAAAAATTGTTAAAAGGAAAATGTAGCGACCTGACACGCAACGCCGCTAGGGCAAGCGCAGTGATTCTTGCAACAGCCTCTGAATTCTTACAACAGCCTTTCAAGGAATCCGGGACCATGAACCCTTTGAAAATGATTCTCATCGGCGCTCATCGCGTAGAGCAGCACCTCGACGCGGCGCGTTTTCGTCTCAAGCGGCGCCTGGGCTGGCTGGGGCCGGTACAGATCATGCCGTTTCTCGGTTACGGCAACGCATCAACGGTCACGGTCTGCGGGCGCGTCTTAGAAGAGAAGGACCTCGGTGATCCCCAAGTAGAAGCACCCTGGTGGGAAAACCTCAGGGCCATGTACCATCGTATCGAGAGCGATGAGATCCCTTACGTCCGGCTGAAAGCCGAGTTCAACGGTGAGTCGCGCGAGGTGCGCACCGATGATGAGGGTTACTTCGCCTTTGAACTTACCCCGGCCGTGCTGCCAGTAAACACCAGTGGCTGGTTTGATGTTCATGTCCAACTAGCGGAACAGGTAAATCCCTCGCAGGGCTCCGTCACGGCCCTCGGTCAAGTGCTCATACCCCCTGTAAACGCGGATTTTGCGGTTATCAGCGACATCGACGACACCATCATCAGGACCTATGCCACCGATTTTTTTCGTATGATGCGCGTGCTTTTTCTGAACAACGCCCGCACGCGGGTGCCCTTTGAGGGTGTCTCGGCATTCTATTCAGCACTGCAAAAGGGGCCGGATGGCGTCTCGGATAACCCCATTTTCTATGTCTCCAGCAGCTCCTGGAACATTTACGATCTGTTGCTCGCGTTCCTCGATGTCCATGACATCCCGCGCGGGCCGCTGCTGCTGCGTGACCTTGGCCTAGACCAAACTAAATTCGTCAAGAGCGGCCATCAGCATAAGCTGGATAAGATCGAGCGGATCTTCCGCTTTTATCCTTATACCCGGTTCATCCTGATCGGTGATTCGGGCCAACAGGACCCGGCGCTGTATTACCAAGCAATTCAGCGGCATCCAGGGCGTGTCATCGCTGCGTATATCCGCGACGTACACCCACTGAATCGGCCCAAGGTATCTCGCATTGCCCGCGAGGTAGAAGCGCTCGGTACTGAAATGCTGTTGGTCCAAGATACCGAAGAGGCCGCGCAACATGCGGCGCAGCGCGGTCTGATTCGTTGGACAGAGGTGCCAACGGTTCACCGTCAGAAAAAAGTTGACATCGAAATGCCGGCATGAACGAGTTCATCAGCCCGTACCCAGGGCCGGTGGGCTCAGATACAAGTGCAAGTGAGCCGATGGGTAATTATCGCTTCAGGGATGGGCTAAGCGCTTCTTAAACGTCACCACGCGATACACGTACCAGATGAAGATGATCGCAAATACAAGATTGGAAACCGGATTGAGATAGGTCTGGACCCGCTGGTATCCCTGTTCCAAGAGATAGCCCGTGCTCACCAGCATTCCGACCCAAATCGCTGTCCCTAGAAAAGAATAGGTGAGGAAACGGATAAACGCCATTGAGTAAATACCCGCCGGCACAGAGATCAAGGTACGAATGGTAGGAATCATTCGCCCGAAGAATACCGCTATCTCGCAGTGTCTTTCAAACCAATCGGCTGTCTTGTCCAAGTCTCTTGGCGACATTGTCAGCCAGCGTCCGTGACGCGCCGCCCAGAGTTTCAATCGCTCACGGCCAATGAGTTTGCCAATGTAATACCAAAAGATCGCCCCCAATAGCGATCCCGCCGTTGCGGCGAGTATAACAAAAATGATGTTATGCTCGCCGCGAGCTGCGGTGAAACCCGCCAGCGGCAAGATCAGCTCCGAGGGTATGGGCGGTAACACGTTTTCAAGCAACATCAGTAGGGCGATACTGACATATCCACCGTCTTCAACCATCTTGGTGACCCAATTAAACACGGCGCATCTCCCCAATACCAGGCCATCACTCGATATGCCGTATAAGAAATAGACCCATCATGATTACGAACCCATACTCCGCATAGGTTGGCAAAGCATCAAGAAAAAGCGAGTCGCGTTCTATTCTGGCTTCAAGCTTTCGCATCGCCTTTTGGGCGAGTGAAATCTCTTTCTGACAGACCGTACGATTTAGTTTGACGACGGGTGGATACCTTTCCAGGTCGTACTTTTCGCCCATGCCATCATGTCCCATAGAGCTGTCGCACCAGGTCCAAAAACCAAGGTGGCCTTTCCACGACCACGTAAATCAATATGATGCCGGCAATTGGAAACAGCGGAATCACGGCATCGATTAAGCATAAGGCGATAAGTGCAATTAGCACTTGCGTTTTCTTGCTCATGGCTACAGCCCATAATTGTGTCGCATTGCCTGCGCGACTACTGCTTTCCACCAACACCCAACTGCAAGCGTGGATGAGGAAACGGAAAGCTCAGATCAGGCACTAGGAGTTATGCCCAAGCACGATATCGAAATCAGCACGCAGATCGACGCCAGCCACCTTCACAGGCGCAAACTGCGATGTCACCAGCTGCCGCTGCTCGACGGCGATACGATTGAAGAGGAAGTCGTATTTCATCGGTGTGAGTTGCTTCCCAAAAAAACTGCTTTGAAAAAGCGCCGTGAGCGCGACAGACTAAGGCACTCACGACATTCCAGCGTTTCGGCTAAAATTGAGCCAAATCCTATTCTCAACCACCCGCTGCATACCCGTCCATGAAAGTTGTCCGGAACTTATGCGCCAGTTTCTTCCGGGTTCCCCGTCACATCAAGGCCCGCAAAAATGTGGTAGGCACAGAGTCTATCGT
>JBAPTW010000211.1:0-6657 GCA_049282355.1 Gammaproteobacteria bacterium
AGGTAAAGATCGCGTTAGTATCTTCATGGGGTAGTAAGCCCAAACCGCCGAATATGCAGTGCACCGCATATTCGGCGATTTGCGGAGTTCAGGAATATGAAGTGTATGCTGCCCTGAGGTGGCAGTATTCTGATTTAAGTCAGCCTATTACATCGATCCAGTTTTCCAATCTACGCTTCATATTACTGCCACCCTTGAACGGTTCCCAAACCAAGGGAGGGCAGCATGCTTACTACCTATTTCAAGCGTCGAGCGACGGTCGCAGCCTATCATGCGGGACCTGCCGGCGCCTATCTCGACTCATTCACCGCATGGCTGGCGAAACGCGGATTCGGCAGCGACGCTGTTCGACATCTCCTGCGCGGAGCAACTGAATTTGCCACTTGGGCACAGGCGCCCAGAAGTGGTCTGACAATGTTGCCAAGTGGCTATTGGCGAGACTTCTGCGAGCACTTGGCCAAACGGAAACGCCTGCACGGTGCAAGGGGCCAGCACTCGATCTACTGGCGAGGCGCGCAACAGTTTGTTGAATTCCTTCGCGCCCAGCATGGGATAGTCGCTGTCGAGGCGCCGGAACGGACCGTCGCACCCGAGCTTGTCGTAGCGTTCGAACACTGGATGGCGGTTCATAGGGGAATCAAGCCCTCGTCTCTGGATACATATCGCCCGCATATCCTGGATCTGCTCGCAACACTGGGCGATCAGCCCGACCATTTCAGCGCCGCCAGCCTCCATGCCTTCATCCTGGCCTATGCCAAGCATAGCGGCCGCGCTGCGGCGCAGACTCGAGTAAAGGCAAGCCGCATGTTTTGCCGCTTCCTGATCGTGACTGGGCAGTGCCCGCCTGGCCTGGACGCGGCGGTTCCGGACATTGCCAAGTGGCGCTTGGCGTCATTGCCACGCTATTTGCCTTCGGATGATATTGAACGGGTCTTGGCCGCGTGCAATGGCGCAAAACCCATCGATATGCGCGACAAGGCCATCCTGCTACTGCTAGCTGTAACGGCTCGCGAACATAATCGGTCGGGCTCGCAAACATCCGCGTTCTCGAGCTCAGATTAAATGCGAATGAGCGAAGTTATCGGCTCGTATTATTTGCGAATGGACTCACGAAAATGCGAATGGGCGCGCAAACATCGAGCCCGACGCACATTATTTGCGAACAAGTTTCGATGAGCCCCTCACCCGCGAATGCAATGGACTCGCACTGCCGATCAGGGACTGGAGGAAGCCCGTGCCGACACGGCGGACGCAGACCGCTTGTCGATTTCGGGGACGATACGCCCCCGGACTTCTCCCATTAATCAAGCTCCGTCGCATACCGGACTTCGGGACTGAACTCCATCATCTCTTCGTCCGTCACGAGTCCCTGCCGACGCATAAGCTTGAGGCAAAATCTGGCAGTTGAGCGCCGGAAGTCGTCAAAGGCTGTGGACATCGCTCGGTCCCGATCCTGGAGCAGTTGGTACAACTCTCGGTATCTTTTGTGTGCGGTCAGTGATTCATCACAACAAATGCGCTGACAATCATCGAGCACACGTTTCGAGAAGCGCTCCAGGGCCAAAAGCCGGACGCGCTTGAAGGTCTTCCAGTCAGATTCAGCGATGGGCATGAGTCGGGATGTGTTTGCGTGGCCGCCTTAGCTGTGGCTGTATCACGTGCAGAGAGACACGGTCGCCGTGTGGCAGCCGTTTAATGTAAACAGCATTTCTTGTACTTCTTCCCGCTGCCGCAGGGGCAGGGATCGTTGCGACCAAGCTTCTTCCCTTTGACGAGGGGTTGTTTTGCAGTCGTTGGGTATGCAGTCCTCAGAGCATCATTGTCCTCCCTGAAGCATGCCCACCAATTCATCTCGGCAACGGTGTCTTCGATGAAACCTCTTCGGTACTGTCTCGATCTTCGCAGGATCTCCTCGTGGCCCAAGGCTAATTTGTCCCGAACGCTTTCCAGCCGGATGTGGAACGAATCCACCAAGCCATCGTCATAAGCGCGCTCGATCTCGTGTAGAAGCTCTTCCGGGTACAGGTCGCAACAAGCGACAACGAGTGCAGACCAGACAAAGTCCGGCTCGCGCTCCAACTTGCCTTGAAACAGGCTGCGAAAGTAGTCGACGACCTGCTCCCGAGATACCTTTTCCTCCAAGACTAGGATCGTGAGCGTCCGCAGACAGGCGCTGCGCACGTACTCGTTCACCGCCGGATCCTCAATCATCCCCTTGATCGGCTCTAGGTCGTTATGGCACACGGAGGCCAGAATTCTGCCCAGGTCCTCGGTCACCAAGTCACCTGTCGTGTCGAGACAAAGGTCGCCGGGCGCAGAGAAGAACTTCGCCAACAGCGGGTAGGCGGCCTGTTCGCGAAACTGCGCCAGCAGATATATCGCGTACGTCGGTAGCATGAGATTTGGCTCGCGCTCCATTTCCTCTGGGTCTTCAGCCACTTTCTGCAGCACGGCCAAGAGCACCGGTGTCATGGCCTCACGTTGCTCGATGGCGGAACGCACGGCATCGGTGGGAAACTTGCCGGTATAAAACTCAAGCTCCTGCCGAATGGTTTCGATATCCACGTTTGACTCCGTTGTTTCTGCACCTAGCTTGGTGCGATGAAGTTCGGGACTTGCTGCGTCATCCCGCAATGGAGAAGGGGATGCTGGGACTGGCTTCCTTTATCCGCTAGATCGGCAACCCCGCTTCGCGCATCTCCTCGGTCAACTCGAACATCCGGGCCGAATCCAGGTTGCCTTTCATGAACTGGCGCACCTCGGACAGCTTGATCCGAAACTGCTCGACCAACACCCGCTCGTTGTAGCCATGGCGGATCAGCGTGGGCTCGAGATCGTCCATGCGCTTGGAGAGCGTGGTCTCGAGGATCTCGACCGTGACCGGCTTGCCACCGGCCTTGTAGGCTTCCTCTAGCGCCAGCGTCAGGTGCTGCTCGACCTGCAGTGGTGTGGACAGCCGTTCCGCCAGATAGTCGATCGCCGACTCCTCAATGATCTCAGCCGCCTTGGCTCCTTCCGCTATACACGCCTGCAGCAGCCACCGGATGTACTCCCTGAGCTCGCCCTGCATGCTGTCCAGCGAGACGGTCAGGGTCCGATACCCGACTTCCTCTATCCTGGGTCCCTTCAGGTCATTGTGCAGCTTCGGGTGACCAGCCAGGATAATCGATAGCTTTGCGCCGCCATCCTGGACAACCTCCATCAGGCGTTTCAGCCCCGTGAGGGTCAGATGGTGCAGGTCATGGGCCTCGTCGATAAACAAGGCCACCGTCTTCTTGACCGAACGGATCAGTTCCTGGAGCTCGCGCTCGCGTTTCTCGCCCACCGTGGCGACCCTGTAGTCCTTGTCGCCGGAAACATCGTAGAACAGGGCGCAGATCAGCGTCTTCAGGGTCGTCTTGCTCTTCTCCACCGATAGCGACTTGGAGACGATGACCTTGTTCTCCTTTCTCAGCATCTCCTGCAAGCGGCGCAAGGTGGTGGTCTTACCGCTGCCGACGATGCCGGAGACGGCGATCAAATAGCCATTGGGGATCGCTGTTTTCAGCTGCCGGAAGATCCGTTTGTGCTGCTCGGTTTCGAAAAAACCGGCATGACGAAAGTCCCTGGTCAAGCCGTAGTGGGCCATGACATCAAGTAACATGCGATCCCTGCTGCCCCTGGTGGGGCCTGAAGTATGCGCGCACGCGTTGCATCACCTTGTGCTTCTCAAGCGTCTCGTCCAATAGGTTGTCGATCCAGTCTTTTTGAGCCTGTGTCAGCAGTGCCAGCGGCTTACCCAGATAGTCGGCGATTGCCAGGCGGGCTTTGATGCCATTGGCAAAGCAGATCTCGTGAAAAGGGTCGGGGTCCCGAAACGGCTGGGAAGGCAGTTCTGCCGTGACTTCGTTCAAGGACATGGCATCCCTCCCATCGTTCTCGGGCTCGCCAAGCACCAGCACCTCGGCGAGCGCCTCGAGCCGCTCCAGGCGCTTCTCAAGCTTGGTCTTTTTGAATTTGCGGTAGCGGTGCAGTGGAATGGGGCCGCTGATCGGCGCATACGGGCCATAGCGTTGCGTTTCATGCTCGACATAGAGCTCGCTGTCGAACAGACCCCACCACAGGATCACCGTCTCCCCGGCCAGGTTGGGGTCGACCTCGTACTGGGTGGTACCGATGACAATGCGGGCATCCACGCCGACTAGGCGCCGCTCCGGCTCGCGGGCGAAGGTGCAAAAGCGCTCCCAGCTGCACATCTCCCGAATGCCTTCCGCAGGGAGATTCGCCTGCCAGTCCTCCATGCGTGAATGAGGCTCGCTGCGGTGCGGGTGATCGTTGTAGGTTTTCAGATAGGCCAACAGCCGTTCGTTGGCCTCCGCCTCGTCTTTTGGCTCACGCAGGTGATAGAGCACCTCGTGGGCTTCCTTCACCGTGCGGAAGGCCCTCTCGACCTTGCCCTTCGCCCGGGCCGTGTGACGATGCTTGGCTTTGCTGTCGGGCATGTGCAGCTGGATCTGCACGTTCAGATAGGCCATGACACTCTGGAAAACGCGACTCCTGGCGATGGGACCGTTATCCATGTAGAGCATTGCCGGTATCCCTTGGAACGGAAACTCCTCGTCCGATCGGTCGGACATGGCGTTGAACAGGAACCGCAGGGCGGCTTCCACATCTTCGCCATACACATTGCGGTATTCCTGATAGCAGACACCGCTGCGGTCATCGACCACGCTGTAGAGCATCAGGATCGGCCGGTCCTGGCTCGGGTCGTGCCACAACGGCTCTTCGAGGTGCTTGAGGTCCGAGGGGCTCAGATCGAACTGCCAGCATTCATTGCTGTGCCGGGCTTGGAAACGCACCGCCGGCGCCTGATAGGTCAGGGTTCGATGATCGAATCCCCATTGCTTCAGGTACCGGTTGACCGTCGCCTTGCGAAGCTGATCTTTCTCGGGTTTGACCAGTCCATCCGGGGTCTCGATACCCTGCCCCTCCAGAACCTCGATCGCCCGCACGGTGGAGATATGGCGGCCCTTCTTGTTCATGGTGCGAATCTTCAGCGCAGCAATCACTTCGCAATAGTGCATCATCTGCGCTGTGGGCAGCACCCGGGATACCCCATGATCAACGCGTCGCAGCGCTTTGGGGCGGTAGAGCTTTTCGAGCTGTCGATACAGCGTGCTCTCGGAGATGCCATAGAGCTCGGCGGCCTGGCGCACAATGTCTCGGCGCTTCGCCGACCGCGAGGGCAGTTGATCCAGGCGCCGGCGCAGATCGATCAGCACCTCCACGGCAATGCGTTTGCCGCTCACGCCGCTTCGCCCCTCGGCGAGGTGCGGCCGATGGCCGAGCGCTTTTCAGCCACGGCGGCTTTATCCAGCAGGCGTTGCCCAATTTCTTTGACGGTGCCGTCGCCGTTGACATAGGCATAGAGCGTGGTTGTGGTGATGCCAAGCCGGCGTGCCACCTCCGCCGCCTGGGTTTTTGGATCGGACATCGCCGCTATCGCCATCTTCAAGACCTCCGGTGTCATCTTCCGCGGCCGCCCACCGAGGCGACCGCGTGCGCGTGCCGCCGCCAAACCCGCCCGAGTGCGCTCGCGGATCAACTCTATTTCGAACTCGGCCAGCGCCGCAAAGATGCCGAACACCAGTTTCCCGTTGGCCGTGGTGGTATCGATCTGAGCGCCGGCGCCGGCCAGAACCTTCAACCCGATGCCACGTTGGCTCAGCTCATCGACGGTGTTCACCAGATGCTTGAGATCGCGGCCCAGGCGGTCGAGCTTCCAGACCACCAGCGTATTACCGGGTTGAAGGGCCTTCAGGCAGGCAGCTAGCCCCGGCCGGTCATCCTTGCGCCCGGATGCGAGATCCTGGTACACCCGACCCGGAGCAACGCCGGCCGCCCGCAGCGCATCGCGCTGCAGATCCAGAACCTGACTGCCGTCACTCTTCGATATGCGGATGTATCCGATTAGCATTCCGGTCGTTCTTCCTGTCCGAAAAAAATAATGGCGATCAGCAATCTTGCACAGTTATTCTTAACGGGTTTTCTGGTTGCTCGAACGAGCATAAATGGGTCCTCTAGGCGAAGCAAGAATAACGAGCGTTTTTCTGAGGCACCGAAGGTTAGTTTACGACCAGGAGTGGATCTCAAACGTGGCGGGTAATCTGGAGGTCCTGAGCAAGTTTTCGGTCACGGACTCGTCAACTGAGCTTCCGAGGCATAACAATTAAAGATCACTCGGCGACGGTAACGTCGTTGTGATACCTACCAGGGCACGCGATGGCAAAGTATCCGTTCTTGGACGGCGAGCGCATTCGGAAAGCACATTCGGTAAGATGCATCGAACCGATCTTCCAGCACCTGGCGATGCACCTCGCCGAGATCCCCGAACTTCGCTACATCAAAATCTTCCCGCAGCGATTGGCTGCATCCAGTCTTCTGTCCGGAGATGGCAAGAAGAACCCGGTCGTAAAGGTGGGAGAGGAAGGGGTCGTAGGCGTCGAGTTGTTAATCGACATCTCGGCAAGGATCGTTCAATTCTATGCGCTAACCTCGGCCGTCAAAGGGTGCGGAAGGAAGATGGTCGTGGCTGTGGCCAACGCAACGCCCGAGGACTGGCATCTGGCTGTTCCCTTCGACTGGAGCGAAGGCTTCTGGCGAAAGATTGCACGGTGC
>JBAPTW010000212.1:0-8530 GCA_049282355.1 Gammaproteobacteria bacterium
ATCGATGACCCCAAAATTGGGCACATCGTACGTAGTGGAGCGGCGTAGAGGCGCATCTAGGGCTCAAGCCAAATCCTAGACAACGCTCTATATCATTGATTCTCCGTTCTGAGATCAGGAAGTCTGACCTTCCTTTTGGGTTGAACTTTGGTCCTATCCCGCTTGCTACTGTGTACCCCTCCCTTGAGATAGTTATCCGCATTCAATTCTGGCGACTATGGATTCGGTTCCGGCCCACCTAACGGGTTAAACCCAACATTCATGACACCAGAGGCAATTTAGGCCCGAGTTTCCGCTAAATACCGAAAAACGGTCCGCTCACACACGGCAATGGCGTTGGCGATTTCTGCGACCGTCAAGCCTCGTTCAGATAATGCCTTAGCCCGGGAGGGGTTTTGCTTTTGTGGTCCCCTTCTGCCGACCCCTTTGCGCTTCGCGACGGCAATACCGGCTGCTTGACGCTCGCGCCCATATTCGAACTCGATTTCGGCCAGCCCGAACATGACGCTGGTAACCATCCGTCCCACTGCGCCGCTCAAATCGATCTGCTGGGTTACGGATACCACGCGAACACCGCGCTCGCACCAATCGGCCAGCAAATTAATGCCATCGCGCTGGAGGCGGGAGAGGCGGTCGAGCTTCCACACTACCACGGTCCGAATGGTGCCCTCAAAGACGCCGCGTTCAAGCTCACGAAAGGCGAGTCGGTGGGTGGTGTTGCCACTTTCCTTGTCTTCGAACCATCGTACGACCAACCTATCGACATTGTGGTTTTTGAGCCAGCGCTCGATCTCGACTCTCTGGCTATCGTTTTTCTGATGACGTGATGAAACCCGGCAGTAACAAGCCGTGATGGCCATATCTCGAGTGATTCTCATCGGCCCCGCGACGACAGTTAGACTATAGGCATATTGGCAGTGCTTCGCCAACACCGAAGCCACTGACTTTCAAGGCGGCAGATCCGCCGTTTTCACCACAACCCTATTTGTCACGCCGAGCTGCGCCGTGCGCCGGTAGCTCGGGCGCGGGAATGCGTTCACCAATCACCATTGAAAGCACAGCGGGATCGTGAAACGCGACTGGCATCCAGACGAGCTGATTGAGCACTGGACCCTGACGCCGGGAGAAAAACAGCAGACATTGAGTAAACGCGAGCCGTCCCGACTCGGGTTTGCCGTGCTGCTTAAGTTTTTTCAGCATCAGGGGCGATTTCCGAAATCCGCCCGCGAGGTACCCAAGGCGGTGGTCGATCACCTGGCCAGCCAACTGGAGGCGGCGCCGACAAGCTGAAACGAGTACAACCGGGGTGATCGCACGAGCAAATCTCACCGTTCCGAGATCCGCAAGCTGCTCGGCTTCCGGGAAGCGACCGTCGCCGATGGCGAGGCGCTGGTTGGTTGGCTCCGCGATCATTGCTTGGCGCAAACGCAGCGCTTCGAGCACATCGAGTCGGCCGCCTATGAGTGGTTGCGAAGCCTGCACATCGAGCCCCCGACGCCGGCGCGTCTCGACCGCTTGATCCGCTCGGCACAGCATGCGTTCGATCAGCGATTTTGCGCCACCGTCCATGAGCGCCTGTCGCCGGCGATATAAGAGCAGCTCGAGGCCCTGCTGAAAACAGACGACGATACTGATGCCGCGGAGGAAGCCGCCTCGATCCCGGGACGTACGCCCTGGCAGGCACTGCGCGCCGATCCAGGCCCGGCCACCCTCGATACGTTGCTTCGGGAGATCGAGAAACTCAACAGGCTGCGCACATTGAATTTGCCGCCGGGGTTGTTCGCCGGCATCTCCACCAAAGTGCTTCAAGCCTATCAGCAGCGTGCGGCGGTCGAAGAGCCCTATGAGCTGCGCCGTCACCCCCCGGCGTTGCGTATCACGCTGCTGGCCGTTTTCTGTCGTCGGCGCATGGAGACGCTCACCGATGCATTGGTGGAGCTGTTGATCAACCTGATCCAACGCATCGGCGCCAAAGCTGAGCGCAAGGTCGAGAAAGAGCTGCTGGAGGATTTCAAGCGCGTCAGCGGCAAAACCGGCCTGTTGTTCCAGCTTGGCCGAAGCCTCGCTGGGGCAACCCGAGGGTGTGGTCAGGGAGGCGATTTTCCCGGTGGTCGGCGAAGAGAGGCTCGAAGCCATTGTCAGAGAGTGGCAATCCACCGGTCCGCTCTACCGCAGCCGGGTGCAGACGCGTATCCGCGGCTCGTATCGCTCCCATTACCGGCTCCTGTTGGCACCGCTGCTGACCACCTTGGTCTTCCGCTCCAACAACGAGCGGCACCGCCCGGTGATCGAGACGCTGGCCGTGCTCAAACGCTATCTCGACCGCAAGGTTCAGTATTACCCGCCAGAGGAAGTTGTCCCGATTGACGGCGTGGTACCGGACGCTTGGCGTGATGCGGTTGTCGAGCGCGACCCCGGGGACGAGCCGCGCATCAACCGACTGACCTATGAGATCTGTGTCCTGCAAACCCTGCAGAAGAGACTGCGCTGCAAGGAGATCTGGGTCGAAGAGGCCGATCGGTACCGGAATCCGGACGAGGACCTGCCGCGGGATTTCGAGCAACGCCGTGCCGACTACTACGATACCCTCGGTCTGCTGCTGGATGGGGAGACCTTCATTGCCCGGCTCAAACAGGAGCTCGGCGACGAGCTCGCGTCGTTGGATCGGGCGATGCCGCGTAATCCCGGCGTCAAGATCCTCGACAAAGGCGGCGGTTGGATCAAAGTCTCACCGCTGACCCCGCAGCCGGAGCCACCGAACCTGCTCGCTTTGAAAGCCGATGTGGCCCGCCGTTGGCCGTTGGCCGATGACGAATCTGCTGGACGTACTCAAAGAGACCGATCTGCGGATCGGCTTCACCGAGGCCTTTCACAGCCCGACGCCCCGTGAGCACCTGGATCGGGGAGAATTGCAGTACCGCCTATTGCTCTGCCTCTATGGCATGGGCACCAACGCCAGCTTGAAGCGCGTCGTTGCCGGCCAAGACAGGGTGTCCTACCGCGACTTGCTCTATACCCGGCGGCGCTTTATCACCAAGGGCCACCTGCGTTACGCCATCGGTGAGGTCGTCAACAAGACCCTCCAGGCGCGTTTGCCTCACATTTGGGGAGAAGGCACCACCGCTTGCGCTTCGGATGCGCGCTACTTCGAGGCCTGGGATCAAAACCTGATGACCGAATGGCGGGCACGCTATGGTGGACCCGTGGTTGGCATTTACTGGCATGTCGAGCGCCATGCCACCTGCATTTACTCACAGCTCAAGACCTGCTCCTCATCCGAGGTGGCGTCCATGATCCAGGGCGTGCTGCGCCACTGTACCGAGATGGAGGTCGACCGCCACTATGTCGACAGCCATGGCCATACTGTTAAATGGACACTTGGACCGGTCGACCCGATGACTATCCCGACTGCAGCCGGTCCTGTCGAAGCCGATCAGGTGGGAGCTGATCCGCCAGCAGTACGACGAGATGGTCAAGCTGGCCACCGCCTTATGGCGAAGGCACGGCCGAAGCCGAGTCGATCCTGCGGCGCTTCACCCGCAACAACCTGCAGCATCCCACCTACAAGGCACTGTCGGAGCTTGGCAAGGCTTGCCGGACGATTTTTCTGTCGCTACTTGCGCTCAGCGGCGCTCAGACGCGAAATCAACGAGGGCCTGAACGTCGTCGAGAACTGGAACAGTGCCAACGATTTCATTCTGTTCGGCAAGAGCTAGCGAGATCGCCAGCAATCGCCGAGACGACCAGGAATCGACGATGCTGGCGTTGCACCTGTTGCAAAACTCGTTGGTCTACATCAACACCTTGATGCTTCAACAGGTGCTTGTTGAAGAAGCCTGGGAGGATCGTTTAACCAGAGAAGACCGGCGGGGAGTGACACCGCTGTTTTACGGACATATCAATCCGTATGGCATATTTCCCTTGGACATGGGCGCACGGCTGGGCATCGAAGAGGTCTCCGGCTGGTAGTTGCACTTGGTGACACGAACGTTGGTTTAGGCCCAAGTTGCGGAACACGGGCGTCAGCCCTGTGGTCAAAAGCACCGGGCTACAACAGACTTGCAGATTTGCACCAAGCCGGCCGGCTTGAGCGAGGGGCAGGATGGACACGAGGGTACGCGCGTTCCTTGAGATCCCGCGCCAAGATCGAACGTACGAGCCGATCAGCCAGCGGGTTGGCCATTTCCACGAGTTTTTTATCCCGCTCAGTGAAGACAAGGTCCGCAGCCAAGCCGCACGTTGCATGGCGTGCGGCGTCCCCTATTGCCATACCGGTTGCCCGGTAAACAATATCATCCCAGATTGGAACGATTTGGTATCGGCCGGTGATTGGCGGCAGGCCTTGCAGGTGCTTCATTCCACCAATAACTTCCCCGAGTTTACGGGGCGCCTTTGCCCAGCACCCTGCGAAACGGCGTGCACCCTGAATTTACAAGACAACCCGGTCACTATTAAGACGATTGAATGCGCCATCATTGACCGTGGCTGGGAAGAACACTGGGTTTATCCCGAGATACCGGCTCATCGCACGGGAAAGCGGGTCGCCGTCGTGGGGTCGGGGCCGGCGGGACTTGCTGCCGCGCAGCAGCTTTGCCGCGCAGGGCATCATGTTGTGGTTTACGAAAGGCGCGATCGTATCGGAGGACTGCTGCCCTATGGCATCCCGGATTTCAAGATCGGGAAGCGGCATATCGATCGCCGCATAGCCCAGATGCAGGCCGAAGGGGTCGAGTTTTTGGCCAAGGTCGACGTAGGGGTATCCCTTCCTGTGCCTGAGCTCATCGAGAGTCATGATGCTGTGGTGTTGGCTTGCGGTACTGAGCAGCCGCGCGATCTGACTATTCCCGGGCGGCAGCTAGATGGCATTCACTTCGCCATGGAGTATCTGATTCAGCAAAACAGGCAGCTCAGCGGCATGTATAGTATAGGCAGGGCGAGCGTCCGCTATCGGCACGGAACAAGCCTGTAATTGTCATAGGCGGTGGTGACACCGGCGCCGGCTGCATCGGAACGGCCAATTGGCAAGATGCCAGGTCCATCGTCCAACTAGACCATAATCGTCGTCCACCGGATCGGGAAGACAAGGGGCTCACACGGCCCCACTGGCCATTGACGCTTTATACCTCCCCATCCCACGAGGAAGGGTGCAATCGGCAATGGGTGGTGGAGCCAAAACGCTTCTCGGGCGCGAATGGGCTCAAGTGAATTGCCTTTGTGAGACGAAGGCAGAAAGCTGCGCGGCTGCCATACCCGGCGTAAAAGCCAACCTGCACCGCGCGCGTGAGCTATTACTGCTAGCCGAGGTAACGCTTTGCCATTTTTAGAAAATCTTTCTTTGGCAGGAATTCTTTACGGGGATATTTCATCAATAGCACTACGCGAGGAGGTCTGTTGATAACACTTACTTCTAACAGCCTGACATTGCTCCCGCGCTGGTCGTATTCGTCGACAATGATATTCATTCGGCTGAGCCGAACGGTGGTAAGTATCAGCTTCAGGCAGTTTTGCGGATGCTCAAGGATTGTCTTTACACGAGCCAAATAATCTTCGAGGGTTTTAAAGCGATCGAACATCTCACGGAGCTGTCGGTTGTTTTCAGCAAGCTGGGTTTCGGTCGCCTGCAGCGTTTCGCTGTTCTTTGTTCCCGCCCCGAACACGGTTTCGCCCGCATCCGACTTTCTCTGCAGTAGGCGATAGCGCATCTGCAGCATGGCCCGTTCCTTCTCCAGATCGGTTTTGAGCGATTTCATGGAGGCAATATTGTTCAGTGCATGGAGCACAATTTGCTCGAACGCAACTTTTTTTAGTGCAGTTCTCACGTTAGCTTCCGTCACACCGGCAAGCTCAACGACATGATCGACAAACCCAACAGATGTCTGCAGAACCTCCTTGTGAATGGAGTCACCTTGAAGTTGAGATCCGAAGCGTTTGATTTCGCGTTTCGTCATCGCGAGCACGGCGAAGACATGATTGGCTTCAGAATTTTCCGGGCTCTCAAAGAAAGCTCTCAGTACATGGCTGCGACTCACGGTGTCCTTCATACTTTCAGTGCTGGTAAAGAAAGCATGGGTAGCGGGATCGATATTCCAACTTCGGGCGCTGATTTCAAGAGGTGGCGGGAGTCGATCAACGATCTCGCCGGCGTAATTCAGGGACTCCTCGACAGCAGTCCGGAGCTTTTTTTGATAGCCTTTGACAAGATGCAAACGGGGATCAATTTTTTCTACGACCTGCTCAATTGCATCACGGATGATGCGCTCCTCGGGCCGTAAGTTAGCTCCTGGAAACAATCGACTGGCGAGCCATTGAAAAAAAGCCATCGACATCTATCCTGTAGGGCACTTTAGCCTGCCGGCACTCGCGACATTTCTCAAAACGACGTCTTAATTTATCGTTTTCCTCTTAGCAGTGCCTCCGGATGCCGTTCCAGATAATCTGCCAGCAGCCGAATAGAACGACTCGCCGTGGTAAGCTCCTGAAGGAGTATATTGAGCTGCTGCTGAAACGGTGAGCTCCGTTCGACCCCCTGTTCAACGGTCACCAGTGTGCTTCGCACCTGCTCAAGGGTTTCGCTGAGGGCTGGTGTGATATCCTGATTCATGGTTTGCATCAGCGTTTGGCTTTCGCGCACGACTTGTTTGAGCCTGCGAGCGGCTTCACCGAGCTGCTGGGAATTTACCAGCTGATTTGTGCCTTTGACGGTGTCGCGCAGATCATCAGCAATTTCCTCGATCGGCAGCTTCTCAATGCGGTCCAGCATGCTCGCCAGCTTGCCGGTGATTTCTTCCAGGGGAGTGGGAACGGTTGGCAGCTGCGCATAGCGGCCGCTGTAAACGACTTTCGCAGGCGGCGCACCCGACAGGAAAACAAGGTCGACCAACAGCTGACCGGTGAGGAAGTTGGCCGTCTTGAGCTGGGCTCGCAGTCCCTTTTCCACGAGCTTTTCCAATGTCTTGTCACCGTTCGCCGGTCGGTCACCGACGACGTCAATCCGGTCCGGCTCGACCTCGATCAGCACCGGCACTCTGAACTCGCCGTCTTCGGAATGAAACTCGAGCCGAATGTCCACAACCTGCCCTACTTTCATGCCACGGAGCTCCACCGGCGCACCCGGTGCAAGTCCTCGTACTGAGCTGTCAAAGTAGAGAACATAATACTCCTTCTCTGTATAAACCCGTTCCCTTGTGGCTTGTTGATTAGGATAGAGGCGGAAGATCTCACCTTCCTCAGCCAGATCACTTGCCTCCAGGCTGGTTGGCGTCTCGAAGGCAACGCCGCCAAGCATGAGACTGATAAATGACTCGGTGTTGATCTCGACGCCTGCGGTAGTGACCGATACGTCCAATCCTCCCGCATCCCAAAAGCGGGTATTTTTACGTACACGCTGATAATGTGGCGCGTCGACGAATATCTTGACGTTAACCTCTTGACCGTCCTCATCCAGATCGTAGCCGATGACCTGACCGACTCTGATCTGGCGGTAGTACACGGGCGATCCGACGTCTAGCGATTGCAGCGTCGGGGCACGTAGGACAAACTGCCGACCGGGATCCCCGGTTGTCACGATTGGCGGTTTCTTGAGAGCTATGAATTTTCTGCTGGGTTTTCCCTTTGGTACCGGATCGAGGGCAATATACGCACCGGAGAATAGTGTTTCGAGGCCGGAAACCTCTCCCGCCGCTACTCTGGCGCGCACCACCCAGAATCGGGTCCTCTCCGTGAGGTAGGGCTCCGAGCCCTTCACAAGCTTGGCAGTCACGATCACGTCGGACAGATCTTCGCTCAGCTTGATGGTCTCCGCCTGTCCCACTTCCACGTTCTTGTACTTTATTTTGGTCTGACCGGCCTCCAAGCCTTCAGCGTTATCAAACGTGATCGTGATTGTGGGGCCTCGCTCCGAAATCACCCTAAATGCCAACCAGCCACCAATGAGGGCAGCCACCAGCGGGATCAGCCAAACCAAGGAAACGCTGCGCCGGGTTTCAACGATGGGTTCTGGAAAAGTATCGTCAGCGGGCAAATGGGGGTCTATTTCAGTCATCACTATTCGCTAAAGCATCCCAAATCAAGCGCGGATCAAACGTCATTGCCGCGAACATGGTGAGCACCACAACTGCCGCGAAAAAGAGAGCGCCAGACGCCGCCTCAACTTTGGCTACCGAACCGAGCTGCACCAGCGCCACGAGAATAGTGACCACATAGATATCCACCATAGACCAGCGGCCGACGCCCTCCGTCATTCGGTAAAGACGGGCGCGATCCTTGGGCCGCCAGCGTGATCGCCGCTGCACGGAGACGAGCAGATAAGTCAGGACTGCGAGCTTGAGCAACGGTACGAGAATGCTGGCGAAGAACACTACCAACGCAATCGGCCACATACCGGATACGATGAGGTAATTGACTCCGCTGATGATCGTGTCCGAGCGCTCGTATCCGAGGGAGGTGCTGTTCATGATGGGCAATAGGTTGGCCGGTACGTAAAGCAAGTAGGCGGCCAATATCAAAGCCCAGGTGCGGCCAATACTGTGCG
>JBAPTW010000213.1:0-4397 GCA_049282355.1 Gammaproteobacteria bacterium
GGCACAGGTCGACTACGATAGGCTCTGTGCCTACCACATTTTTGCGGGCCTGGATGTGACGGGGAACCCGGAAGAAACTGGCGCATAAGTTCCGGACAACTTGCATGGACGGGTGTGCAGCGGGTGGTTGAGAATAGGATTTGGCTCAATTTTAGCCGAAACGCTGGAATCACAACAAGCGCTTTGAGCGCCGCCGGGACCGTGTTAAGTTTTCACAGCGATCAGCACTGACTTAAAGGCGTTGCACACGGCCACAATCGACCCAGCATGTCTACCGAAGCATGTGAAGTCACCTTAAAATGACGGCGTTACGCATTCGCGTCGGATTAGACTGGGACAACGCCCATGGGCCTCGATCTTGGAACGCAGCAGACGCCCCCTGAACTGATCGCCGCTTTGCAAGCACGCCACGCTGGCGACGCTGCGCTCTCGGCGGCGGTACTGCATGCCATCGGCTGGCAATGGGAGCCTTTTGGCTGCCCCGGAAACGGTCTCTGGCGCACCCCCAGTGGCGGCATCCACATCGGGGCGTTGCCCGAGGTAACAGAAACTGCCGAAGCCGCGCGTGCGCTGCTACCCGAGCACATTTTCGTAGCGGTGTCCCAAATCCCGTCTGGGCAATGGACGGTGGCGCTGTTTGTCCACCCCCTGCTCACGGAGATGGCCTACCGCGATCCAATCGTCTCGGCCAGCGGACACACCCTTGCCCTTGCGCTCTGCAGCGCTACCATCCAACTCAACAGGCATTAGCTCGTGCCTCTATTCGCATACGGAGAATCAGCATGACTACAGTTATCGAAGTGAGCTTTCCCGGCGGCAAACGGGTCGATGCCCGCATCGACGGCACGCACATCCGAACCGACCAATCGAAAAAAGATGGGGGTGACGGATCGGCGCCCCAGCCTTTCCAGCTCTTTCTTGCCTCCATTGCCACCTGCGCCGGGATCTATGCATGGCAGTTCTGTCAAACCCGCCACCTGTCGACGGAGGGCTTGGACCTGAAAATGCACTGTGATTTTGACCCCGCTCAAAAGCGTTACCGCGAAATGACGTTGCTCCTGACGCTGCCAAAAGAGTTTCCCGAGCAGCATAAGGAATCCATCCTTCGCGCCATCGATCTTTGCGCGGTCAAGAAGCACATCATGGATCCCCCGGCGTTCAAGGTCGAAGTGGAATCATCCTCGGGCAGAAAATGATCCGGCCATTTTCTAGCAGAACGCCGCGGATCTTCCTCACCGCTTGTGTCGCAGCGCTGCTCGCATTTTCTTCGGTATGGGCAGGGGTTACGGGAGTCAGGGAATATCAGCCCCCGATTCGCCACAGACACGAGGGAGACGTGCTTGCGAGCTACGAGTTTACGAAAGACCAAGTGGGTTATCTCCTCTATGATCCCAAGGCGAAGGCGGTGCGCGCCAAAAGGAATCCTAGCAAGTCCTTCATACCTGCCTCGGTAACCAAAATCCTTACCACCCTGGCGGCGCTGGAGATCCTGGGCCACGAATACCGCTTTCAAACACAAGTCAAATACCAAGGTGACGTGACGCAGGGAGAAATCCACGGCGCCCTGTATCTGAAGGGCACGGGAGATCCCCAGCTTAGCAGCTCCGATCTCATGCAAATGGTTCAGGTTTTGGAATCTCGCGGTGTGACGGCTATCCGAGGAAAATTTTTCTATGATGAAAGTGAGCTCTTCCAAGCACCGGAGTTAGACGAGAGCTTCGAGTCTGACGGAACCTGGAATTCCGGAATCAGCGCATTGTCCACCGAGTTCAACCGGCTCGCTATCCATTGGCGGCCGTCTACGAGTGGCATGGTCGAAGCCTTCGTGACGCCAAGCCTGCCTTCGGTGCGCCTTGGGCTGGCCGATAAACCACCGCCTGGAACCTCGATATTTGCCTACGAGCCGAGCGAAGACGAGATTATTTGGCGTTTCTCTCCAAAAGCGGCCGCATCCGGTACCCGATACTTACCGGTAAGAGATGCAGGACGGTATACCGCCAGCCTATTCGCAAAGCTTGCCCGCATGAGTGCCATTGACATGCCCGAGCCCGAACGCGGCACAACGCCCAAAGGTGCTCAGTTGTTAGCGCTCCATGAAAGCCCAACGCTGCTCGAGCTGTGCAAAGGCCTCCTTGAATACAGCAACAATCTGACGGCCGAGCTTATCATGTTAACGGCAGCCAAAAAGATAAAGGGCAGGACCCAATCGCTGCAAGCCGCGGCGGAGACTACGAAGGCTTGGCTGCAGCAGCACATCCCCGCTTTACAGAAAAAGGACTTTCAGTATTGGAACGGTTCCGGGCTAACCTCCAGAAATCGCCTTTCCCCGGCTCAGACAGTGGCCGCGCTCGGCTACGCGGATCGTCGCTGGCGAGGGAAAACGCGGTATATTTCGCTTCTGCCTATTTCCGGATGGACCGGCACCCTGCGGCGCCGCATGGTTGAGCCCGATACGGCGTTTCGTATCTGGGCCAAAACAGGCAGTATCAATTACGCCAATGCGATAGCGGGCTACCTCAATGCGCAGTCGGGGCGAACCCTGCTGTTCGCCATCTTTGTCAATGATATCCAGCGTCGTGAAGACTTCGACGCCAAGCGTGACCATCACAAGCCAACAGACATTCGCGCGGCGCAGCGCTGGAACCGCACCGCAAAAGCGATAGAAGAAGATTTACTGCGGCTCTGGATCGCCAAGTATTGAGAGCTTGCAAATAAACCGTCGCGAGCGGGATAAAGCCGTTTTGCTGGCGTCCGTTGACAGCGCCGACCGGAATGCGGACCTGCCAGTATCTCAGCGCCGCGGCAATCTTCCACCTGTCAATCGAGCGGTCCTAGGGGCGCCCCTCAGCCCCATTCAGGCGCCATTTCGTCCCTTCTTACGCCATCATGACGTTGGGGTTAAGTATCTTTTTTGTGGGCGGGACGCCGACCAGCTGCTGCAGATACGCACTGAATTCATCCTTGAGCTCTCGATGCTTCATGGCATAAGCGACATTGGCCTTGAGATACCCTAATTTGCTACCGCAATCGTAGCGCTGGCCGGCAAACTGCCACGCTAGGACCTGCTCGCGCTGGATCAACTGCGCAATCGCGTCGGTCAGCTGTATCTCGCCACCGGCCCCCCGTTGAGTCTGCTCTAGAATCTCAAAGATGGTGGGCGTGAGCACATACCGGCCAACCACGCCAAGCTTCGACGGAGCCAGACTCAGGACCGGCTTCTCGACGATGCGCCTTATCGCACCGAGCCGCTTCTCCATGCTGTCTACAGCCACAATACCGTACTGATCCGTCTCGCTAGGCGAAATTGCCTGTACTGCCAGAACGCTGCTCTGATGCTGCTGATAGACGTCTACCATTTGCGCGGTGCACCCGTTTTCCCAGCCGTCGATGAGGTCGTCGGCAAGGACGACTGCGAACGGCTCGTCCCCAACCACTGGTTTTGCGCACAGCACCGCATGGCCAAGCCCCAGGGGCTCTGGCTGACGAATATACATGCAGGAGACATGACTCGGCAAAATGTCCCGAACCTCGGCCAATAGCTTGTACTTCCCTTTTGCTTCCAGGGTCGCCTCGAGCTCCCGTGCCTTGTCGAAATGATCCTCGATAGCCCGTTTGGCTTGACCGGTAATGAAGATCAATTCGGTGACGCCCGCAGCCACTACCTCTTCCACTGCATACTGAATCAGCGGCTTGTCGACAATAGTCAACATTTCTTTCGGGCTTGCCTTCGTCGCCGGAAGAAATCGTGTTCCTAAGCCGGCTACGGGAAAAACTGCTTTGCGAACCATCGCACTCATCGTTGCACTGCTCCCGCCAAAATAGAAAAAAAATAAACGTAATTACCTTCGGTAATCCAAGAATGGAGTCATGCTCGCCCATCATCTGCGGACTCGCTGCCCAGCAGAAAGCATAAGCATGCGCTCTGGGATCGCATGACGTCCCAGAGATCGGGAGGCCAGTACTTGTATCCTGCACCTCCCGCGAATAACGGCGCCTATTAGAACCTAAAGACACCCGAATCGAATAGGACATCCCTCACACTCATTTGGTGAGTTGTTTGGCTTTTTAGAAAGTTCCTTAGCGAAACACAACGACGCTGCCCCGACGAGCTAGCGCAGAGGAAGGATGAGCACCGAAGCTTAAGCGATTGAGCGCCGACATCATGACACAGCACTCTCCAAGACGGTAACCGCCGCCCTTAGCCATGGCTAGAAGTCGCTCTGTTGGGCCATGGTCATCGTTTCGGCCGGTGCGACATCCCATCTCCTGACCACAAGGGTGTGTCCGGCAGGGATGCCGGACTCAAGCCTACATGGAGGTATCCACGGCGTCCCTTGAGGCCAGGAAAGGGGATGTCTGCAAATTCTCAGCATGGTCTTACCCTCTGAAGGGTGATG
>JBAPTW010000214.1:0-4155 GCA_049282355.1 Gammaproteobacteria bacterium
TTGAGTCGCTCTCGGGCTTCCTTCAGATCTTGGCAAAGGCGTTTGCTCACTTCGCGCAGTGCCTTCGGGGATAACCCGTCGAGATACGCTTCGTCAATCTGCCGAAGATCGTGGTCGCTGAGCCGCATCGCCAAACCGTCCAGAGAGTTGAGGGCATCCTAACGTCATCACCACTATGCGACAAGTCTCTGGCAAATCAACTCCGCTGTCTAATACTTATCTCGGCTTGGGGGTCTGACCGGTTACTCTTGTAGCCATCGCTACTTGCATCCGCAATGCTGGTGGCATCATTCGAAGCGGAAATTTCCTTAATCGAAATGCGATCGTCATCAATCGCCTTGCTGACGTGATCTATGATCACCTCCGAAGTGTCACCTGGCATCGGTCTGAAGTTCACCACGGCGGTGGCAGTTGCGGGCAACACGTTGTCCTTGATGCCGGCATTGAAGATGGTAGTGGCAATCGTCGTGTGCAGCATGGCTCTTGTAACTTCGTTCTTCGACTGAACGTCGATGAATTGCTGCTCCAGTTCGGTTACCTCCCCGTCTTTCCCGAAGGCAACAGCGGCGTACATTGGCTGAGCTTCCTTGTCCAACTCGGGACCCATGTACCGGTATTGCTGACGAACTGCCGGATGAATTCGGTAGGGGAACTGCGCGGCCTCCAGCTTTACGATCGCGTTGGCCAGGATGCCGATGTTCGATTCCTCCGGCGGCATGGACGAGTGTCCGCCCACACCGTTGACTTTCAGCTCCAGACTGATGAATCCCTTCTGGGCGATGCCAATGAGGGCTGTGTTGTTTTTGATACCAGGAAAGATTCCTGGCGTGATCGGGCTTGATTCGTCCATTACATAGGCGAATCTCTCGATGCCGCGCTTTTCCAGGATGTCGGCAACCGTCTTCGTGCCTTCTGCCCCTCCGACCTCTTCATCCTGACCGAACAGCAGGTAGATGGTGCGAGAAGGCTGCCATCCTTCCTTGATCTTCATTTCCGCTGCTTCGAGGATGGCATGAATCTGGTTCTTGTCATCCAGCGCTCCACGGCCCCAGATGTACCCATCTTTCACAGTCCCGGCAAAAGGATCTTCTTTCCATTGATCTCTGGAGTCTTCCGGGACCGGCACCACATCTTGATGCGCATAGAACAATGCGGGCTCCAGCGAGGGGTCCTTGCCTTCCCACGTGTACAACAAGCTATAAGGACGAGGATCTCCCAGGAGCTCCCGCTTCATGGTCTTGTGCACGTTGGGGTATGCGTTCACCAGAAACTCATGGTACCCATCAAACGCCTCCGTATCGAAATCATCTCTGTCCTGGTTTGAGATGGTCTTGTATGTGACAGCTTTCGATAGCCTTTCGACGGCGGCATCAAGATCGACGTCAACAATGGGGATCTGTTCGACGCCCTGCATCTGCATAGAGGTGAAATCATCGAGATTGGTTTCTGTCGCGACTTCCACTCGCGGGGCTTCCTGGCCACACCCGGCCAATCCGATCAATGCCACCATCGCGAAAACGGTAACCGGAGCACGCTGGATGCGCTCTGCTTGGTCTCTAGTGCGACTCCGTTTCAAAATCGCTTTCATTTAAATGTCTCCGAAACAATAGGATCAAAAACAGATCACAGAAGCTTCTTGAGTTGGTGGGTCACGATAAGTTACCGCCGTTCTCAGGAAAGGTAGACGTAACATCGGGCATACCAGTTGAGAACAAAACGCTAACAACATCGTCGGGCTCACTGGTTCGGATCAAACTCCCTTGGCTCAATAGATATCTGGTCCAGGCGACCCGTTTCTAAAACCGGGAAGCGAATTGGTTTGCCCGGAAAGACCTTCTGTACGATGGAGTCCTTAACGACCACTACACCGTTTACCAACACATAGGGGATACCGGTAGAAGGCAGCGCGCCCTTGCCTGGCTCGTAAGTGCTGTTGTCAGTGACCGTGTCCGGGTTGAAGACGACGATGTCGGCATCAGCACCCACCTGCACGCGTCCCTTGGTCCGGAACTGCGGGATGCCACCTAGCTCGTCAAAATACTTGGCGTGCAGGTAGCTCATCTTGGAGATGGCTTCCATCAAAGGCATATTCTTATCTTCACGCACCATACGCAGTACTTTGGCGCGGGTACCTGCGCTGCGCGGGTGGACTGACTTGCCTTCATAAGGTGAATCCCAAGGGTAATAGTTGAGGTTTTCATCCTGGATGGCCATACCGTCAGAGACGACGACCACGCCTGGCTGAGCCATCCATTTAGCGATGTCTTCAGGAGGGTTGTTGTAAATCAGAATCGCTCTGCCTGGATCATTCTTGCGAACGTCCTCATACATCGCTTTATCCCAACGGGTGCCATCAAGGTTCGCCACATTCGAATAAGTGATATTCATTTGAGCCATACTTGACTCTGTAAGAATATCGGTAGAAGCAATGGTAGAGCCGGCAGCATAAGGGTAAACCTCACCCCATACCTTGGCCCCTCGTTTTTCTCTTGCGTCGTTAATGAGCGGGATTGTGTACTCCCAGTCCATGTTGCTGTTCAGGTGTGAAGCCATGAAAGGCGCATCCAAAACCATGGCATTGGCCAGCATTTCCTGAACACCCAATTGCCCCTCTGTAGGCGGTCTGACACCCGCAAAGCGTACATGCGCATTCGAAACACGACCGTATTTTGATGCTAACTCCTGGTATTTATATAGCTCGTATTGAGTAACACCCGTAGTCATATACCCTACAGGAATGCCCACGCCCAAGGCCCCCTGGCGAAGGCCTTCATCGACGATACTCATGATCTCGGTCATCTGCTGTTTGTTGGGCAAGGTTGCCGACCAGCCTGGCTTGCGTCCTTCTTTCTGGGCCTTTGCGGCGGCGGCACCCACCACATGAGAGAACAGGCCGCCCATGTCATTACCAAGAGCCGCTATTTCAGGACCATCCAGCACCGACAGACGGGCAAGAGTTGTGAGCACGACCATACCGTAGTTGCTCTGGGTTTTGCCCTCGGCATCTGCATACCATTTAGCGATATCGCCGGCGCCTGCTTCGAAATCCATCTGGGTGGTCAAGCCATCACGCAAATTAACCTTGCGACTAAACTGATCTGTTGCGTGCTGGTGCCCCTCAATAAAGCCCGGGGCTACGACGTGACCACTGGCATTGATGGTTTCTTTGCCTGTGATTGCGTCCTTGGTGATAACAACAATTTTGCCATCCTTTACGCCGACGTTGCGCACGCCATCGAAGTTGGTCTCGGGGTCCATGACCCTGCCGTTGTTGATCACGACATCGTAATCGGCAGCCATTGCCGGTATGACCATCACCAGGGTTGGTATTAGTACGCTCAAAAGCGCCGTTAGTCGTTTCAATTTCGTTCTCCTGTCCAAAAGTAAAATTCATGTCCGGGAAGGTTTCATCGGCGGCAAGGATTTGCTGCCAGGTCCTGAACAAACTTTTCTAATCAGCTGTATCTTTTCGCTTCCCTATTCTCCAGGCTTTGGACACTTTTATTTCTTACCCCATGGCAAGGACACTACCGGGGTGACGGTGAAACGCACCTGCCAATCCTGTCCGAAAACATCCGCCTGCTCGACGTATTGCCAGTATTGGAGACTGAACTTCCAGGGCCGGCTACCAAGGATTGCGGTCTTGGACACACCGAAACCAATCGGAAGCGTCCAGCCCTGTCCACTAGGCGCGTTGTGGTTGTAGGAAAAGGTTGGTGACGAACTTATTTGCCAGCCATTGCTGAGGTTATAGGTGTAGAAATACTGTCCACCGGTGATACTCGTTGAAAAACTGTCCTCGCCAGCAACGTCCCACTGATGCGAGACGAGCAGTCCGAGCACACCCCATTTGGAAACCTTTGCAAGAGCGACCTCAGGGCCCAGCAACCACTGGTCCAGCCCCAGTGCGTCGTCTGTTGCCGTGGGCAAGGTACCCACAACACCACCGACCACAACATAGCCACCTGGGAGACTTTTGCCCAACGCGGCATCAAAAGAAATGTCCCCAAGTTGGACACCTGTATTTTCGTAGTCGTTCACACCCCACCCGTTTGAAGCTGTAGAGGACAGGCCGCAGAGATCGTATGCAGTGTTTAGGCAGCTGCCGGGAGCGGGGGCGCGTCGCATCCTTGTCGCCGAAGGCGAATCACTTCG
>JBAPTW010000215.1:0-15040 GCA_049282355.1 Gammaproteobacteria bacterium
AGGGTCATCTTCAGGGCCATGGGTCCCCGATTTTGTGCTGCCGTGTTGGCGCTTCTGGTGTTCTTCGCGGGAGAAAGCAACGGTTCCGAAAGAGTCGAAGCGCCCATCCCGATCCGCATTGGCTGGCAAATCCCGGCGGCGACGCAAGCGCAGATCGTCCAGGTTCTCAAGCGAACCAACCTCTTGGAAAGCCATGGGCTGGAGCCGAGTCTCGTACCGTTTAGTTTTGGCACACCGGAGATCGAGGCGGCTCTCGCCGGTGAGCTTGACGTCGTCTTCGCCGGCGATCAACCGGTCATCAACCTGATCGCTCGGGGCGGCCAATGGAAGATCGTTGCCCGCCTCTACTACGATAGGGCAGGCCTCATGGTGCCCCCTAAGTCACCGATCCGAGCGCTGAAGGATTTGAGGGGCAAGACCGTCGCCAGTCCTTTCGGATCGATCGCCCACCGGGTCGCCATTCTCAAACAACGAGCGGTGGGCCTCGATCCAGATAGGGACGTTCGCAATGTTAACTTGGATCTGCTCGAGATCCGTCGTCGCGTGCTAGCAGGCGGGGTTGCGACCTGGGGAACGATTGATGCCGTGGCGGTCTGGGAGCCGAGCGTATCGATCTTTGAGCTCGGGGGACTGGCCCGCAGTCTGAGCACCGAGCGCGCGCTGGGCGTCGTCGCCGTCTCCGATGATTTCATCGCCAATCACCCCGAAGCCGTGGTCCAATTGCTCGCGGCCTTGATGCGGGCGTGGACCTATCTGGCCCAGCACTTCAGTACGGTCAGCCAGTGGTATATCGACGATACCCAGCTCGGCTACACACGCGAAGCGCTTGCTTCTGCGGCGAAAATAGACCCGAATTGGCGCGCGAAATCACTTCGCGACATCGATTTGCGCCTGACCGAAGCGCTCATCGCCGAACTCGAGCGGGGAGCGGCTTGGCGGTACGAGCGCGACGTATCGGGGGGGAGCTTGCGGATACGACAGGCGGTCGATCAAAGCCTGCTCGCCCAGGCGAGGAAAATCATTGCCGAGGGACGCTTCGAAAACGCCGAAATCATTCTTCCGCCGGCCCGCGAGGTGCAAATACCCATCAGCGAGAGCCGCTACTTCTTCGACGTGCTCCCACTTTGGGTCGTGTTCACCCTCATGGTCCTGGTTGCGCTGCTGGCGATCGAGGCCGGCCAATGGCTCGGCCTTCGCCGCCGGCGGTCGTCCAAGCACGAACCGGAGGGTCCGGTCGGGACAGCTGTGGCCGCGGTGCTCGCCTTGCTGGCGTTCATGATCGCGTTGACATTCGGGGCTGCCAGCAACCGGTTTGATGCCCGCAAGGAGGCCTTGCTTGACGAGACGAACGCTATCGGGACCGCCTACCTGCGCGCCGGTCTTCTGCCTGAGCCACACAGGACCACAACGCGGAACTTGCTGCGCGATTATGTGGAGATGCGTATCGGCATGGTGGAGGCCTACGGCGAGCCAGAGAGACTGCAGACGATACAGGCACGCACTGCATCGCTGCAGGATTCCATCTGGTCCCACGCCGAGGGTCTGGCCGAGGAGAGGCGGAACTCCCCCATCTACGCCCTGTTCACCTCGGCGCTAAATGAAGTTTTTGATCTGCACACCAAGCGCGTCGTTCTCGGCGCGGAGGACCGAATCCCTCTTTTTGTATGGATCGCGCTGATTCTGGTCTCGTGCGTGGCGATGATGGCGGTCGGTTTTCAGTTCGGCATTGCCGGCCGGCGCAGCCTGACGGCTGAGCTCGCGCTGTCGTTGACCTTCACGTTGGTCATGCTGCTGATATTTGACCTGGACCGGCCGGGGAGAGGGTTGATCGAGGTGAATCAGCAACCGATGATGGAGTTACACCAGAGTCTGAGCAAACCAAGATAGCCCTACGGAAAGCCGCTGGGCGGTATAGCTCCAGAAACCTTGAGGGCTCCAAATCCCTACAGATGAATCAAGTTTTGTGTGCGGTGCAGCAAGACCATGACTCGTTGGTCTGAGGCGCAGCCTCGCTGGGTGTGTCGTCTCCTTCGGGTAAGCGATTGTTGCATCCAACCGCTCCCTCCGTCCGCGTGTAACTATCTGAATCGCAGAGGCAGAAATTTGGCGGATTGCGGACTTCGCCGTTTCGGGGTGCGAGAGGCCGAAGAGAGCGCAATTGGCAGCGGAGGAAGCACGAAAATGTCGCTCCGACATTTGGCCAACCACGGCGGGGCGCCGTCCATGTTACGCGGGTGCATCTCGCGCGTGAGGTCCGATCCGCAGCCGTCCTGCACGCTCGCACAGGCGGGCCTGCGGTGCACCAAGACAACAAGAGGAGGACATCGACATGAACAACGGTGTTGCGACGCGCCAAGCCGACCTGAGCAGAAGCGGTTCTGTCGCGGAATGGAGGATCCGCCTCAGCACCGTGATCTGGTTCGTGCTGGGTTTCGGCTTCCTACTGAGTTTTCCGATCATCTTCGGCTGGGCGGCCTGGGTGTTCGCGGTCGTGCTGGCTTGCGCGGCGGTTCTGGCCGCGCCGACCGCCTGGATCAGACCAGTCGTCTTCACTCGTGATCGCCAGCGTTCGTTTGCCGCGCGCTGGCTGCGCTCCTCTGTCGCGTGGCTCTTCATCCTCTGCATCGTCGTGGCTGCGCCGATCTACTACCTTGCCACCGTCACCGAGCTTCGGCCGGCTCTCGCGCCGCAGGCTACCCTCACCAATGGTCGCAAGACAGTCGTGTTCCAGGGCATGCAGCACGTCGGGTCGGAGAACTTCTACAAGGCCGTGATCTACGACATCGAGAAGGCGATTGCCGAGGGATACATTCTGTACTACGAAGGCGTACAGACCGCGACGCCTGAATCCCAGGAATTCTTCGCCAAGCTGACAGCGGAGGTGACCGCCGGCGGCACCGATCTGACGGGCTTCTACAAGCTCATGAGCGAGGCATGCGGGCTCAGGTTCCAGAACGACTACTTCACGCTGCTGGAGGCGGACAAGAAGGAACATCCGCAGCGCCACGTCATTGCGGACGTGGATGCGATCGAGATGAAACAGGAGTACGAGCGGTTGATGCGCTCGGATCCGACGTTCGCGCGGGCCCACGCGGACGACTTCAAGGCGCAAACCGCCTCAGGGGATTCGAGCGACGCTATGGCGACGGCGATCGAATGGCTCAGGTCGGGCTCGGAAAGCCAGAAGAAGCTTGCGGGAGTGGCCTGTCGCGGGTGGTTTACCCTCGGCACGGCGCCGAAGGACGATCAACCCCCGGGTCCATTCGACCCCATCATCCTCGACTTGCGTAACCGCGCGTTGGCCGATCGCATCGTCGCGGACCCACACGACAAGATCTTCATCACCTATGGTGCGAATCACCTGACGGGTTTCTTCGAATTGCTGCAAAAGCAGGATCCGGTTTGGAAGGTCACGTCCGTGAAGTGGTTGCGAACGATCGAGGTGCCGAAGCAGTTCGAGCGCGAGCTCGGTCTTAGCGGCTTCGGACATCCGTGATCGGACGTTGAGCTCGGCGGCCGTTGCGCGAGGTTTGGAAGCGCAGCCAGGCAGATTATGAGGCGCGCCAGCCGCGCACTGTTTTCTCTGCCGTATTCGAGATTGCGAAGACACGCGCGATGCCTATAGCGTGAGTGTTCGATTGTTGTCCGGCGATTCGGGAGGTTCTCATGAACAGATATCGACTACTTTCTCTCATCGTTGTCGCGGCTGTCGCCCAGGTGACCGACAGCCTGAAACCAACGCTGGCAGCGCAGCCTCTGTGCTCGGACGCGTGGTACCAGGCGATCGACGAGAAGGTGCAGACAGGCGACGGGCAAGGGCACGGCCCGGACGTCGGCTCTGACGAATGGAAGTCGGTGATCGAATTCAAGCTGGAGGTTCGAGGCAAGCCGAATGTCCCAAAACGCGACAGCGAAGACTGGTGCCGTTACATCGATGAAATTGTCAGCGAGCGCGAGGAGGAGTCGAGGCCCGTCGGGAGCCCGCCGGAAGCGGCCGCAACGGGGGGGCCGTCCTATTCGTGCGACAAGGTGAAGCCTGGAAGCATCGAGGCGATGATCTGCGAGGACACGGAATTGTCCGCCCTCGATCTGAAGCTTTCCGGTGTCTACGCGGCCGCGTCCAAGAAAGCGGCCGACGAGCGCCCGCCCCAGCTGAAAGCCGAGCAACGAGGCTGGATCAAGGGGCGCAACGAATGCTGGAAGAGTGACGACAAAGGCGGATGCGTGCGCGACGCCTACCTAGGCCGCATCGCCGAACTGCAAGCGCGGTATCGCCTGGTGCCCGCCGATGGCCCGGTCCACTATGCGTGTGACGGCAACCCTGCCGTCGAGGTCGTCGCCACGTTCTTCCAGACCGAACCGCAGACGCTGATCGCCGAGCGCGGCGACAGTGTCTCACTGATGTACATCCACCCGAGCGGCAGTGGCGCAAAGTATCAGGGCCGCAACGAAACGCTTTGGGAACACCAAGGCGAAGCGCTGATTCAGTGGGGATATGGCGCACCGGAGATGCGCTGTAAGAGAAAACCGTGAGGCGGACGGGTTAGCCCTGAATCGACCGGGTCGTTGCGGTTCGAACCGCCGCCCAACAACCACATGCGGCGGACTGTCCAACAGTGTCGCTGCGCTCCGGTGTGCCCAGCCGCTGATGTGGGGCGTTGACAGTATCTGGGTTAGAAAACAGTCATTGGCGTTGGGCGTACGGAGGGTGCGATCCAGGGGGGTTGAGGCACATTTTCAATTGGGTGGTGATGATCCGAGTTGGCCGGTTACTGCCGTTAACCAGCCTGGCGGGAGCAGTGTCAGGGAAGTTAGCGACAACACCCTGGGACGTTCTCGGTGTCATACGATGGCGCGCTCTCCCGCGGCTGGCCAGACCATAGTCAAAAATCAGCCCCGATTTCGAGTTTTCTGTTGGCTATAACTGCACCTGGTGACACGAACGTTGGTTTAAGGCGCAACTTGGGAGGCATCCGGCGTGCCGCTGAGGAGGGTGTATCAACAGCAGCGGACCACCGTTACCGGCGCTGCGCTGACGGGGGCCCACCCAGCCATCTATCCCTATAGTGGTATTCCTTAAGATATATTCGCATATACTCGGTTACACTATATATTCATTCCAACACCATGACGGTGTCGTTGTAGCCAAGGATGGCTTTCCTTTTCTCGCTCGCTCTTAACCGCCCGATGGATGATGGAGAACCGTATGGAGATGTTCCAAATTTCACGTCTAGGTGGCGGGGCGCCGGGCACTGTCGTGTGCTTGTGCAAAGCCAGGGTATGACCTACCACGTCGGCGTTGCATGCCGGAGGGTTAATCTATAGCAGACCGGGCCACGGCTTAAAGCCGTCGTGCCTAAAAAGCATTTCTGTTGCTTGCATTCGGGCTGCTTTCTTTTCTGTTCTTGCAGTTAGTTATAGCGGTTGTTACGCGCATTCGATATAAAGCGCACAAGATTTAGAGTCGGCGCATATCTTTTTCTTTAGCGCCTCTCGTGTGTCTCGCACGCAAGTGATACCCGCTGCAATGTGAGGCTATTCGCCTCGGCCTATGTTTGGTCGTACCGTCCCACTCTCTCCTCACTGCCGCGGTACGGCCCTTTTCTTCTTTCCTGACAACCGGCGCTGGTCAATCTTCGGGCCAGTACTCAGGCCGTGCTGTCCACCGGACCCCCGCTTCCACCCATACTCTCTACTTTTGACCCTGGATCGGCTCAAGCTTGACGATCTCTTTACATTTACATGACACCGCCTTCACGCCTCGTTTCGTAGACTTAATATCATAGGTGAAGGCTACTTTTTTAGCCTAGCCGCAGTCATCAACCTCGAAACAGGTAACCGATCATGGCGACGACACGTTATCGCTCAAATACTTTAGCAGACGGTGGTGCATTTCCGGTCTCATTGCGAGCTTTGCTTCACGCAGGCGTCCAGGTAAAGCGGGAGCAACGCAGCAGTGAAGGGCGCATCGTAGGCGGTATCGTCTTCGACGGCGGATCTTTTCCACAACGCCTGAGCCATTCCCTGAGTCGGCTTCGGAGGCGCCATAAAACAGCCTCACTAGTGGCGTCTCCAAAGCCCAGTGCGCAGGGACAAGCTAGACGCTGGAAAAGGCTTGATGCTGTGCCAACCGCAGCGCTGCGAAACGACCGTTTGCAGGAGCTGAACGTCATCGAAGCCTAGGTAAATCCACGTCAGTCAAATACCAGTGGCGGAAGACTTTCAAGAGCACACTCTTGGCAGGTTACCGCGGACTCGGTAGTCTTCAAGATGGAGTGCCTAGCAATCTCGGCATGCGCTGCATCACCCAGGAATTTGCTTCAGTCGCTCCTTGAGAAACAGAGACTGACGACCCCAGGACTGCTCGATGGGGTCGGCACACACGCGCCGCTTCTCTAGAACAGCATTTGTGAAGTGTATTTCCTGGTGATCGAAGACAATATGGATCTCCTCGCGAACCTCTATGATTTCCTGGAGGCGAGGGGCCATACCATCGATAGCGCCCTCGAGGGCCACCAGGGATTGGCTCTGGGTCTGCAGAACGATTACGACGCCATCGTGCTGGACCTCATGCTGCCGGGGCTAGACGGTTTGGAAGTGGCGCGACGTTTGCGCGATTCTGGCCGAAGTGCGCCCATCCTCATGCTCACGGCACGCGATACGCTGGAAGACAAGCTCGAAGGCTTCGCGAGCGGCACCGATGACTACCTTGTCAAGCCGTTTGCGTTGCGTGAGCTTGAGGCACGGCTTGCGGCGCTGGTGCGCCGTCGGCGTGGCGAGCACATCCACCGTCCATTGCGGGTCGGCGAGCTGATCTATGATCCAGCTGCCCGGCGCGTTCAACGTGCCGGGCAAACCATTACTTTACCGCCCATCCCCTTGAAGCTCCTTGTGTTGCTGATGCGTGAATCGCCCAAGGTGGTGAGCCGGCGAGCCATGGAGCGCGAGCTGTGGGGAGACTCGCCCCCGGATAGTGACGCGCTGCGAGCCCATGTGCACGTGTTGCGCAATGCCATCGATAAGCCCTTCCCCTACCCCTTACTCACCACCGTACATGGCGTGGGCTATCGCTTAGCCGCCCCAGATGCGTTTTCGGCATAGTCTGCGCTTTCGTGCGGCGGTGGCCTTCGCCGCTTTTGGGGCATTCGTCAGTCTCCTGTTGTCCACCGCTGTGTTCTTCGCAGCGCGCGATATTGAGCTACGGTTACTCTCTGAAACCCTCGCGGTGGAGATGGAAGATTTTATGGCGCGCCGCGCCCGGAGACCGGCCGCGCTTCCGCCCGCGACGCGAGCCATTCGTACCTTCGTTGACTCTCCTCAAGGCGAAGCATCTGTTCCGGTCGCCTGGAGTGCCCTAGAGCCCGGATTTCATCAACTGTTGCTTCAAGGCCGCGGCTACTACGCGGCGGTTGCGCAGCAGGGATCGGATCGCGTCTACCTCCTTTACGACAAGGCGCAGCTGAACCGTCGCGAGCAGTGGCTTTTCGCCTTTCTCGTGGTGGGCGTGCTGGCGATGAGCGCGCTATCGGCTGCCGGAGGACTGTGGCTTGCCGCCCGCATCATCACCCCAGTCAGCGAACTCGCCCGGCGCATTAGGCATCTGCGCATCGGGGAGACCGTGCAGCCTATGGCTGTGGATTTCTCCGGGGACGAGGTGGGAGAGCTTGCCCGCCTCTTCGACCGTTACATGGAGCGCCTTCACGCTTTCGTCGAGCGCGAGCGCGCATTTACCGCCGACTTGAGTCACGAGCTTCGCACGCCCCTGGCGGTGATCGAAGGAGCATCGGAGATCTCGCTGGACGATCCGCAGCTCAAAGGTCGCAGGCGCCAGCGGGCGGAACGAATCGCCCGGGCTGCTCGGCAAATGTCCGAGCTGACCCAAGCTCTCCTCGTCCTTGCTCGAGAGGATACCGACGATCGGCCCGTCCCCGCCACAAACGTCGGCAATGTACTGGAGGACGTGGTCGAAGGTCATCGCCATCTGTTAGCGGCAGAGGGGGTGCAGCTAACCGTCGATCTCGCTGCAAATCCCAACTTGTTGGTGCCGCCCGCAGTGCTGCAAATCGTCCTCGGGAATCTGGTACGTAACGCGTTTTGCTACACCAAGCGCGGCAGCATCCTGATTCGACTGGAGGCGGACAGGGCGATATTGGAGGACACCGGACCCGGCATCGCACCCGAAGAACTTCCCCGCATCTTCGAGCGCCATTTCCACGGCACCCAAAACCCACGCGGGACTGGCATTGGGCTTGCCTTGGCCAAACGCGTCTGTGAACGACAAGGCTGGCAGATCATTGTTCAAAGTCACCCTGGTCAGGGAACCCGTATGGAGCTCGTGTTTCGATCCGCGCCGCAAACAGAGCCCGTCTCTGCTGGCTGACATCACATTGTCTTTACAGTTTCACACTCGCGGAAAATGCGCCGCCTACACCTCTTGCACCCGTCGCGGCGCATAAATGCTTGCATGTTAGTTTGCGCGTTTCGCCGGTTGGACAGATCTTGGAAGATCCAGCGTATCCCTGGCTTCCTCTACGACAAAGTTCTTAAATTTTTGTGCGACGCCCGACAAGCGCTTTCTTGCGCGATGCATGATGTACCAGCTTCGTCGGATTGGCAGCTCATCAACATCCAGAATAACCAAACGCTTCAGCGCCAGTTCCATCTCCAGCGTATGCAGTGATAACAAGCCCAATCCCAATCCGGCTTCGACACCCTGCTTGATCGCTTCAGAACTGCTCATTTCCATCGTGGTCGAGAGCAACAAGCCGTGTTCCACAAAAAAGCGCTCTATCGCGGAACGGGTGCCGGAACCTCGCTCGCGAATCAGAAAGGTTTCTTCCGGTAAGCGCTCTAGCCGAATCTTTCGCTTCCCTGCCAGCGGATGCGATGGCGCCGCAATAGCGACCAGTGGGTTATCCATAAAACTTTCCGCCGTCAGTTCCATAGAAGCCGGCGGCGTACCCATGATCACAAGATCCGTAGCATTATCCGTCAGCGCCTTGAGCAAGCGTTCACGATTGGTAACATCGAGACTCACTTGCACCTTGGGATAGCGCTGACAAAAAGCGGCCAACAGGCGGGGGGCAAAATAATTGGCAGTACTGGCTACGGAAATCCGCAAACGGCCGCCTTCCTGACCCCGTAGATCTTCAAAAATCTGTCCCGCTTCTTCCAACATATCCAGCACCATACGTGAATAACGCGCCATTTCTTCTCCGGCGTAAGTAAGATGGACACGCTTGCCAATTTGCTCAAACAGAGGTAAGCCGATGGCTCTTTCCAACTGTTTGATCTGCATTGACACCGCTGGCTGGGTCAGGTGAAGTTCTTCAGAAGCACGCGTAAAGCTCAGATGACGGGCAACCGCCTGAAATACCTTGATTTGCTTGAGCGTAATGTTCATTCGCTGTAGCCCGACACATCAATAAGGTTTAGCTTATGTATTGAATAATAAATTCTAATTGTCTTTTATGGAATGGTTTTTTTATAGTGTAGCTTCTGCCTTGTTGGCAGCACGCGCAGCAGGCGCTCCGGCGTCCATTAACGCGCGACTGGCATGACGGCGCGGATTCGTGCGCGCCCGCCCAACGTTAATACCAATTATTGGAGATCAGATATGGCTGAATCACTCGAGGTCAAGGGCGCCCAACGCTATAAGTCCGGCGTGATGGAGTACAAAAAGATGGGCTACTGGCAGCCCGACTATGAGCCCAAGGAGACCGATCTCATCTGCTGTTTTCGCATTACACCGCAGAAAAACGTCGACCCAATCGAGGCCGCGGCAGCCGTTGCCGGCGAGTCCTCGACCGCCACTTGGACCGTGGTCTGGACCGACCGCCTGACGGCCTGCGAGTTATATCGCGCCAAGGCTCACCGCGTCGATCAGGTACCTAACACCGGCGAGGGCACCGGCAAAGACGCCGAGTATTTCGCTTATATCGCCTATGACCTCGATCTATTCGAGCCGGGGTCCATCGCCAACATGACGGCTTCCATCATCGGCAACGTATTCGGCTTCAAGCCCCTCAAGGCGCTGCGCCTCGAGGACATGCGTATTCCGGTCGCCTACCTTAAGACCTTCCAGGGGCCAGCCACAGGGGTGGTGGTCGAACGCGAGCGTCTCGACAAGTTCGGCCGTCCGCTGCTAGGTGCTACGGTCAAGCCGAAGCTGGGTCTTTCCGGGCGCAACTATGGCCGCGTGGTCTATGAGGCACTCAAGGGCGGTCTCGACTTCACCAAGGACGATGAAAACATCAACAGCCAGCCGTTCATGCACTGGCGCGACCGCTTTCTATACTGCATGGAGGCCGTTAATCGGGCCTCGGCCATGACCGGCGAGGTCAAGGGCACCTATCTGAACATCACCGCGGCGACCATGGAGGAGATGTACAAGCGCGCCGAATTCGCGAAGAGCCTGGGCTCGGTGATCGTCATGATCGATCTGGTCATCGGCTACAGCGCGATCCAGTCGATGGCCAAGTGGGCCCGCGACAATGACATGATCCTGCATCTGCACCGCGCCGGCCACGGCACCTACACCCGTCAGAAGTCCCACGGCGTCGCCTTCCGGGTCATCGGCAAGTGGATGCGCATGGCCGGTGTGGACCACATCCACGCGGGGACCGTGGTCGGCAAGCTCGAGGGTGACCCCCACGCGATCAAGGGCATCTACGACACCTGCCTGCAGACCTACCAGCCTATGCGCCTGGAGAATGGCATCTTCTTCGACCAGGACTGGGCCTCGCTGAACAAGATGATGCCGGTCGCCTCCGGCGGTATTCACGCTGGCCAAATGCATCAGCTGCTGATGTACTTAGGCGACGACGTGGTGCTGCAATTCGGTGGCGGGACCATCGGTCACCCCATGGGCATCGAGGCCGGCGCTATCGCCAACCGGGTCGCGCTCGAAGCGATGGTTCTGGCACGCAATGAAGGTCGCGACATCTGGAACGAGGGACCGCAGATCCTACAGGCGGCGGCCAGGCACTGCCAGCCACTGCAAGGTGCCCTCGATGTTTGGAAGGACGTTACCTTTAACTACCAGTCCACCGACACGCCTGATTTTGTGCCGGTTGAAACCGCAACGGCTTGAGAAACGAGGAGAGTTTAAAAGATGGGAATCCGTATTACACAAGGTCAGTTCTCGTTTCTGCCTGAGCTGACCGATGAGCAGATCACCAAGCAGATCAAGTACGCCATCGACAATGGGTGGGCGGTAAACGTCGAATACACCGACGATCCGCATCCGCGAAACACCTACTGGGAGATGTGGGGTCTGCCGATGTTCGACCTGAAGGATCCGGCCGGCATCATGATGGAAGTCAACGCCTGCCGCAAGGCCTTCCCCAAACACTACATTCGCGTCAGCGCGTTTGACGACACCCGTGGGGTAGAAAGTCTGCAGATGTCCTTCATCGTCAACCGCCCGCCGGAAGAGCCGGGTTTCCGCCTGAGCCGTACCGACACGGTGGGACGCAGCATGAGCTACAATCTGCATTCCTATGCGGCGGACAAACCCGCAGGCGAACGCTACTGAGTCACGCCCAGACTATAAGCGTCACACTAAAGGGCGGGTCTTTCCCGCCCTTTTTGTCTCGTCAGGAATAACATCACGACATAGGCAACAAAGGAGTATCAAGGAGCAACTCATGATCGCTACTGAAATCGATACCGAGCCTGCGGCAACCTCGGCATTGCAGGACGCCGACATCGACTTACAGCAAGAACTGCGCGCCTCGCACGTGCAGGAAGTATTCGACAAACTGGATCGCGAGCTGGTGGGACTGAAACCGGTCAAGACGCGCATCCGAGAAACCGCGGCTCTACTGCTGGTCGATCGCCTCCGTAAAAGGATGGAGCTGACCTCGGAAACACCGACGCTACACATGAGCTTTACCGGTAATCCAGGCACCGGCAAAACCACTGTGGCATTGCGCATGTCGGAGATCCTGCATCGACTTGAGTACGTACGTGAAGGTCATCTCGTCTCGGTTACCCGTGACGATCTCGTCGGCCAGTACATCGGTCACACCGCGCCGAAGACCAAGGAAGTCATCAAACGGGCCATGGGCGGCGTGTTGTTCATTGACGAGGCCTACTACCTTTACCGGCCTGAAAACGAGCGTGACTACGGTCAGGAATCCATCGAGATCCTGCTGCAGATAATGGAGAACAACCGCGACGATCTGGTCGTCATCCTGGCTGGCTACAAAGACCGAATGGATCGTTTCTTCCGTTCCAACCCGGGCATGCGTTCGCGCATCGCGCATCATCTTGATTTTCCAGACTACACGGCCAACGAACTGCTGGCCATCGCCAAGTTGATGCTCGCCGAGCTCAATTATCGCTTTAGCCCGGATGCCGAAAAGGCATTCGCCCAATACATCGAGCGCCGGATGACGCTGGAGCATTTCGCTAACGCACGCTCAGTCCGTAACGCACTGGATCGCGCCCGGCTACGCCAGGCAAACCGACTGTTCGCATCATCCCGCAAACTGGGGAAGGTAGACCTCATGACGATTGAGGCCGAAGATATTCTCGCCAGCCGGGTATTCCAGGAAGGCAAGCTCGACCCGGACGAAAACGAGGGCGCCGACCAAGCACAGGAAGACGCCAAGGCGTGAATGTCGCACGTCTGCACAGGGATGCCGTGGCCGCGCTCTCCGGTGAGCCAGGCAAAGGCGAATGGCGCCGGCTCGCCAACATGGCTTGGCATTTCGCGGACATGGTGGGTTGGGCAACCGGAGTGATCGACCGGGACGGGCAACTGCAGCGCGCCTTTGGTGAGCTCACAGTGGTGGCACGCAGGCGCTTCCAGGCTAATCACGACCCAGATGTTGCCGCGCTGCACGACGCCATCGCCGATCTGATCGACGCCATCGCTCGCCACGACAGGGAATTGATGCCCTCCGGCAACGATGACGATGACATCGTGGATATGTAATCCTGTCCCAGTGATATCTTCACCCTACACGGGATACGTCAGGCTATCGCCTGCGTTCGGCGGCGGTATACCGGGTGTCGCAGAGCTACGGATCTGAGGCTTACAGCCCTGTGTCGCGGCAAATCGAGAGCCTGCCCGCTGCACTACATACCCTGCGCAAATTCATCCCTGCGCAGGATTTCAACCGCGTGCGTCTTGCCCTGCGGCGCATCGAAAATCCGCTCCGCTTCCCTCTCGGCAAAATGCATTGTCTCGAGATGATCCTCAGCAACCGCTTCTGGCTCTGCATCGACAGCTGCAAGGAGGACCGGCCAGTGCTTGCCTGGACGGCTTTCGAAACGTCAAATCGATCCGGCCTCCATGAGCCGGTGGCTTGCGATTTGCGCCTGTTTCACGTCCATGCCGGGTTGGTGATGGGTGAAATTCTGGAAAATATCGGCATCGAGTTGCAGCGCCGGTTGGACACGTTCCCCGACCTGCCACGGGTGGATAATGAACTCTGAGCAGCCTGTTCCTAGGGCCCATGAAAATGGGCGTAACCAGATAACGTCGGCTTGAAATGGCAGGCAGAAGGTATCACTGCAGCGGCACGGTCTGACACTCGCGGAAGATGCGTCGCCTACACGCCTTACACACGTCGCGATCGAGCACCGCGAAAATACCGCCGAGCGCCTGGTCCTTGGACTGAAAGACGCGCGCTTCGCCGATGGTCTTCAGGTAGCCGCCGCGGCGCAGCGGATTGACCACCCCGGGCTTGGGGTGGATAAGATAAAGTGCGCCGCCTTGGGCGCGCCGTGTGCGTGCCTCTTGCCCCAAAAACTCGGCCCCCGCCACGTCGATGAAATTCACCCCGCGCATCGTGATCGCCAGATGTTTCTGCTCGGGAGCCTGGCGCTCGAAGTGGCGCAGCGACGCATTCACATGACTGATGGCGCCGAAGAAAAGAGATCCCTCGATGCGCGCGATCTTAAGTTGGGGACACTCGGGAAGCGAACGGTCAGTGACAAATTTGCGCTTGGGATCACGCGGATCCGGGACCCGTGACACCACCCAAGGTCTCGAGGTCCGGTTGAGATACATCACCAGCGAGAGGATGACGCCCGCGAGGATGGCGAATTCCAGCTCCAATAGCAGCGTGGAGGCAAAGGTGGTGGCGAGCACCAGCGTCTCGGAACGGCTGGTGCGCAAGATGCTCCGAATGTGCGGAAAATCGATAAGACCCCAGCCGACCAAGAACAGGATCCCCGCCATAGCGGCATTCGGCAGGTAGGCGGCAAGCGGCGCCACCAAAAGCACAAGCGCCATCAGCAGGCCACCGGCGAGCACGGCCGCCATGGGCGTCTTGGCGCCTGCGGCAAAGTTAAGCCCGCTGCGATTGAAGGACCCGGTGGCAACGTAACCCGAGAACAAGCTCCCGGCGAGATTCGACAGTCCCTGACCAATGAATTCTTGGTTGCCGTCGATGTGTTGCCCGGAGCGTACTGCAAGCGATCGCGCGATGGAGACCGCCTCCGTGAGCGCAAACAGCGTCATCGCCAGCGCCGCCGGGGCGATCTCTCGCATCGTCCTAAAGGAAAAGTCGGGCATCGACAATGGCGGCAGCGTGCTCGGCAAGGCACCCACGGTGGCAATTTCCCTCGTGGCACTTCCGAACCAAGCCTCTAGCGCGACGGCAGCAACACTGCCCATCAGCATCGCCACAATCATGTAAGGGATCCGAGGCCAATAGCGCTTGACGAGAATACCGCTGCCTAAGGTAATGACCCCTACCGTCGTTGCCAGCAGGTTGCTGTCGCCGATATGTACCGCCAGCCCTTGCAGAGTCTCATGAAAATGGGCTGTGCGGGGAACATCCAGTCCGAAGAAATGCTTCGCTTGACTGCCGATGATAAGAATGGCGGCGCCAGCGGTGAAACCGATGACCACCGAATGGGAAATAAAGTTGACCAGGGCGCCAAGGCGGGCAAATCCCAGCGACACCTGAATAACCCCCACTAGAAAGGTGAGCGTGAGCGCGAGCTCCACATAGCGAGCGCTTCCGGGCTCCGCGAACACGCTCAGCGCCGAGAACAAGACGATGGAGGCGGCGGTGGTGGG
>JBAPTW010000216.1:0-2006 GCA_049282355.1 Gammaproteobacteria bacterium
CGTTTCGTCAGCACCATCTTTCAGAGGATAAAACCATGCCCACAATCTGTAGGCAGTCAATCGCCTTGCCACAAGGGTGTGTCCAGCAGGGATGCTGGACTCAAGTCTACAAGGATGTATTCACGACTTCCTTGAGGCAAGGCGATTGACTGCCACCCGGCCGAAACGATGACCATGGCCTTACCATCAATAATCGCTCATGGAGACTGACAAGATGCAAGAGACTACGGAACGCCGCCGCTTCATCTACCGCACCGGTCAATTGATTGCCGGAGGGCTGCTCGGCAGCACGCTGCTCAATGCCCAAGCCGCAGGCGCTTCGGCGTCGAGCGACGACTTCTATGAAATGGATGCTTCCACTGAGGGAAAATGCGCCACCTGCGAGTTCTGGGGCGGTGTCCGCCGGTTAACGGAGGACCGCAGGCAAGTGTGGGTGCAGAGCCTTGGCTGGTGTAACAATCCCACCAGTCACCGATACCAGCAGTTGACCACCCCGGAGACCGGTCCGATGGAGTCGTGGAAGAAATGGGGTGCGCTCGCCTAGCGACCGGCACGGGATAAGACATCACATCCGCCGCAGTCGGTCTCTCTTTCGCGGGCCTATTCGATCACGCCTGCTGCCGGTTGCAAGGCGCGCGGTGGATGCCGTCAGGCGCTCTTATTTGCACCCGGTACGCCGGGGCTGAGTATGGGTCGATAAGTGACCGTCAGTCTCCTGCGCGCGCGAGCTGTCGGACAGTGGCATGCCGTGACTACGCTTCGCGCTTTCATCAACACAATGTCCCTGCTCGATCTGTACTGTCGAATGCGCAATTCCAAAGCGCTCTCTTAGAAAGCGCTTGATGTCGCGCAGTGCCTTGAGGTGATCGGCGTCAGGCTGCACATCGACATGCAGGGTCAGCAGAGGCCGATCCGTGGTGAGGGACCAGGCATGGACATGATGAACATCCTGCACTGCGGGCACCGTCGACTTCAGCACGGTGGGCAGACTGCTGACATCGAGCCCTTCGGGAGTACCTTCCAAGAGAATATGACTGGTCTTGCGCACCACATCCCAAGCGCTTCGCAGAATCAGTGCGGCCACTAGCATCGACAACAGCGAGTCAATAGGCATCCAGCCGGTGAGCAAAATAACCGTCCCGGCAATGATCGCCGCCACCGAGCCTAATAGATCCCCCAATACATGGGCGGTGGCACCGCGCACGTTAAGATTTTCCTTGGCGCCGGGATGGAGTAAGAGAAAGGCGGCGGCGTTGGCGATGAGCCCGAGAAAGGCCACCGCCAACATCGGAACGGCGAGCACCTGTGAGGGCTCCAGCAGGCGAAGTACCGCCTCGACAACGATCCACACCACAATGCCGAAGAGCGTAATGCCGTTCAAGAACGCGGCCAGCACCTGCAGCCGGTGATAACCATAGGATCGGTGCTGATCGGGTGCGCGACGCCCCATGCGAAAAGCCAGCCAAGCGAGCGCCAGCGAGGCAGCGTCGGTTAACATATGCCCGGCATCCGCCAGCAGGGCGAGTGATCCGGACAGCATTCCGCCGATCACCTCGACCACCATGAAGGCGACTGTCAGCAATAGGGCCCAGAATACCCGCTGCTCATTGTTGATCGCATGGCCGTGGCCGGCGTCGTGGCGGTGATCTTCCCTCACGATATTCTCCTTAACACGTTAACCTGTTCTTCTAGAGACGCCTGCCAGCGGATGAATAGACTCGCTGCTGCCACTGAAATCCCCCCCGCTGCAGCTCATGGGTGAGCCACTCGACAGCCGCCACCACCGCCGCAGCCTCGCCGCGCACGCCAAGCTCCGTTTCCCGCTGGCTGCCTTTCATTGACGGCAGCGAGGCAAGATGCAGCCCTGGAAAACGTTTCACGAAGGCTTCCATGATGGCCACCAGCTGGCCTTCACCGGCCCGCAAAACGGTCAACAGCACTTCGCTCGGAGCGCTTTTGAACAGCCCAACGTAGCGTTGCGTAAGCACCCACTCCATCATTGGCCA
>JBAPTW010000217.1:0-13615 GCA_049282355.1 Gammaproteobacteria bacterium
GTTCAGGTGGGCCTGCCGCGCACGCATCGAACGGGCGGGGCGCGCGCGGGGCGTCGGCGCTGCGGTCAGTGCCGGCGGAAATGGCTATCAGCAGAGGTCAACATGAGCTTAGAGCCGCTCGCTTTCCACCTGCTCGCGAAGCCGGCCGGCGCGACCTGTAACCTCGACTGCAAGTACTGCTTCTTCCTGTCGAAGGACAGCCTCTATCCGAAGGGGCATACCCGCATGTCCGACGAGGTGCTGGAGCGCTATATCGAGCAGAGGCTCGCGCAGCGCGACGAACCCGAGGTCAACATCGCCTGGCAGGGCGGTGAGCCGACGATCATGGGGCTCGACTTCTTCAGACGCGCCGTCGCGCGGGTCGAGAAGCACCGCAAGCCGCAGCAGAAAGTGCTGCACACGATTCAGACCAATGGTCTCTTGATCGACGACGACTGGTGCGCGTTCCTCAAGGAGCACGCATTCCTCGTCGGCCTGAGCATCGATGGCCCGCAGGAGAGGCACGATGCCTACCGCGTCGACAAGCGCGGCGGGGGCTCGTTCCCTCTCGTGATGCGGGCCTGGGAGCGATTGCGCCGGCACGATGTCGACGTCAATATCTTGTGCACGATTCACGCCGCCAATGCCGATCATCCGCTCGAGGTTTACCGGTTTTTCCGCGACGATCTGCAGGCCAGGTTCATCCAGTTCATCCCGATCGTCGAGCGCGCCACCGAGGCGCTTCTGCCGGCGGCCAACAAGGGCTGGGGCGAACGTCCGGGTGGCGAGCGGCCCTTGTATCGGCAACGCGGGAATCTCGTCACGGAACGTTCAGTCGAGGCCGAGCAATTCGGGCGATTTCTCTGTGAGGTATTCGACGAGTGGCTCCAGCGCGATGTCGGCGAGGTCTTCGTGCAAACTTTCGACGTGGCTCTCGGAAGCTGGCTCGGTCAACACAACCTGTGCATCGTCTCGCCAACCTGTGGAAGCGCGCTCGCTCTCGAACACAACGGTGACGTCTATTCCTGCGATCACTATGTCGAGCCGGAATACCGGCTCGGCAACATCAAGGATACACACATGCTGGAGCTCATCGCCTCGGGAAAGCAGCGCCAATTCGGGCAGGCGAAGTTCGACAGCCTCCCCAAATATTGCCGCGACTGTGAGGTGCTCTTCGCCTGCTACGGCGAGTGTCCGCGCAACCGGTTTATCAGTGCCCCCGATGGAGAACCAGGGCTCAACTATCTATGCGCGGGCTACAAGCGGTTCTTCAAGCACATCGACGGGCCGATGAGGACCATGGCGAAGCTCGTCAGTGAAGGCCGCTACGCCGACGAGATCATGCAGATTCGTGCCTAGCCTTCCAGGCCTCGAGGGCCTGGTGCAGATTCGCGAAGATGCGCTCTTCGCCGGGTAGTGTGTTACATGTCATGCTCTGGCCAGCTCGAGATTATACTGGCAGAGGAAGTATCGGATGGCGCCTATGTGGTTGGCGAGATTCTTTGGGAACGACAAGGTTGACCGCACCAGGCGTGATACGCGCTGTCGGAGAGTGTAGTTGAGACGTTCGACGTGATTCGTTTTGCGGGTCTTCTTGCTTATCGGTCGATGCTGCGCTGCGGGGATAACACCTCGGTGAGGTGCATAGGAGTCGGTATAGAACGTGGCCCCATCTCGGTACACGGCCGGAATCTTGTTCCATCGTTTCTTGGCGCTTGTCCGGCTACGGTCCCCAACGTGGAATGCAATGACCGGCTCTGGAGCTGAAGGCAGTAGTAGTGACCTGTTACATCAACCATGGGCCCCGAATAGGCATACTTCGTCCGAACTTGCTTTTTGAATGCAAATCCAAGTCGTAGCACATCGGAGTCAACATGTAGTAGCTGGATGCGCCCGAATGACTTGAACGTGTATTTGGAGGCTCGACGCTCCCCGCAGTCGCAAGTAGGTGTTCCAATTGCTTATGTGGAACTCACGTTAAACATCGCGACATCGAAGATCCGCCGGTGGTGGTGCGGATTCTTGCCCCTCTGAGCCCCACCGCGTTCACAGGCACGGCCCTTGCCATCATTCCAAGCAGCATAACCCTTGACCGACACCGGGTTGAGCTACAGCGCCACGGATCCGGCTTGGCTTGCACTTGCCACCACCGGCGAAACGGCTTGGAAATCACCTACCCCAGCCCGATGACCGCCGAAGAATCCCCGTGAAAGCGCCAATTCTCACCCAATACGCGTGAGATTGACGACTTATGGATCGTTGGATACATTACCGTGGGCTAAAGGGCCGTTTGATGTCCTGATTCCCATGTTTGTGCAGCAGGGGGCTAGCAAAAACACAGGAATGGATCGTCATATCAATGGCAGAGGCAAAAAAAGACGCTTTGTTTGCGGACAAACGCAATCTCATTGAAGACTTTGACTTCGGCGCGAAGACCGCCGAGGTATTCGACGACATGCTGGACCGTTCGGTGCCGCTCTACACCGACATCCAGCGCATGATGGGCGAACTGGCAACCGACTTTGGGGTGGCGGGCACCAGTCTATACGACTTAGGCTGTTCGACTGGTACCACCATGGTTCATTTCCAATCGGCAGGGTATAAACCTTCGTCTTTAGACGGAATAGGCTTCAGCGAAGGCTCTTTCAAGGGCAGAGCTTGAGCGGCTATGCTGGCGCCGAAGCTAAGGGGGAAGGAGCTGTGCCGGGCGATCGCTATCGACGTGGAGCACATACGGTACTGGAGCTGAAGTACCATTTTGTGTGGAAGACCAAGTATAGCTACAGAGTTCTACGAGGAGATGTGGGTTTGAGGCTGAGGGAGCTGATCCGGCAAATCTGTGCGGAGAAAGGCATCGCAGTGGTCAAAGGGAACGTTCGCCCTAATCACATTCACCTGTTGGTCAACGCTCCGGCGTACTTGTCCCCGGCGAAGATGGCGCAATATCTGACGGGAAGGAGTTCTTACCGTTTGCAAAGGGAATTTCCGGAGCTGAGAAAGCGCTATTGGGGGCAGCATCTGTGGAGCAAGGGGTATTTCTGTGCCACGGTAGGCGCGGTTACGGAGAAACAGGTTCAAGACTCTATCGAGAATCAAACGGACGAGAAGGGCATGTTCGAGGTATGGGACGAAACAAGAGAAGAGAATGACGATGGTTCGGATTAAAAAAGGTGAGATGAACTGATTTTTTAGCGTTTACGCTCCATGCTTTAGTCGGATTATCATCCGTTTCTGTTCAGATGGCTTTAGCCTTACCGGGCTTTCCAAGCCCAAAACAACCTACCGGCTTTAGCCGGTAAGTCATTGAGTTGGACAAGCTGCTGCCTGCCGACATGACCTTCATCGGCGTGGACTCGTCGCCGGAGATGCTAGAGAAAGCCAAGGTCAAGTTGAAGCAGGCTGGGGTCAGGCGCCCCACCGAGCTCATCTGCCTGGACCTGAATAACGGCGTGCCGATCGTCAATGCTTCGGTGATCGTTATGAACCTGACTCTTCAGTTCATCCGCCCGCTCTATCGTGACCGAGTGATTGCTGGGTTGGCTCGCGGACTAAACGACGATGGCTGCTTGATCCTGGTGGAAAAAGTGTTGAGCCAGGATTCAACTATCAACCGCCTGTTCATTAAGCACTATTACGAATTCAAAAAGCGCAACGGCTATTCCGAAATGGAAATCGCCCAGAAGCGCGAGGCGCTGGAGAATGTGCTGATCCCCTATCATTTTGACGAGAACCACGAATTGCTGCTGCGCAACAGCTTCCGAAGCTGCGATGTGTTTTTCCGGTGGTATAACTTTTGTGGGATTCTGGCCATCAAGTGAGCGTCTGCTGCCAGCCATTGTTATTGGCGTCCGGCCGCTTTTTCTTTCGTGTCCGTAACGCCCTGTTTCCGACCCTGCTGCTGATGATACTGGTCGCCACGCGGCCCACCCAGTTCCTCGGAAGTCCGGCGCTGGATCGACTGGCCATCGCGGCGGGCGTACTGCTGGTGCTGGGGGGTCAGGCGTTCCGGATGGTGGTGATTGGTTATGCTTACATCCAGCGCGGGGGACGGAATCGCGAGGTGTTTGCCAATGAGTTGGTCACCCGCGGTTTCTATGCTCATACCCGCAATCCCATGTACGTGGCCAACTTCTCCGTGGTCGTGGGCTTCAGTTTGGTCTACGGCTCGGCTTGGGGCTATGGATTGCTGGTGCCATTGTTCGCTTATATCTACCTGGCTATTACCACGGCGGAAGAGACTTATCTGCGAGAAAAATTTAGTGCCGCCTATGACGAGTACGCCCGGCGCGTCAACCGTTTCTTCCCCGATCTGCGCGGGCTCCGGAAGTCACTGGCGGAATTCAGCTACGATTGGCAGCGCGATAGTCAAAGACTATGGCACGCTGTGCTTCACGCTCGTGGCTCTGCTGGGCCTTGTGGCCTGGAAAATCACCCGGATATACGGCTATGCGGCCCACAAGAGCACTCTCTTACTGCTCTGCGGGGGCTGCGTTCCGGTGGCAATACTCTACGGCATCATCCGTTATCTCAAGATAACCAAGCGTCTGCGCGCAGCGCGCAAAGAGGAAACGGAGCAGGCAATCGAGGCCGACTGATCCCAAAACATTCCACACTATTAACCTTCCTTATTGCAGTTCCTATGTGTATTCGATACTAATTGGCATCAGCCACATGGTACAGTGAGGATACTATTGACCAGGGATCATGACATGAAACCGGCCTCTAACGACTTAGCGAAAGAATCATCATCGCTTTTTAAAATGGCGAAGGTTCGTTACGCCGCCTCGCCAAGCGTTTTTCCGTCAGTTCATTACCGAGGCGCTCGCACGTCTTGAAAGCTTCAATGCACACCGAATTCGCCCGCAGCGCCGTCGCCTGGAGCGCGAACGCGACCCGTTACTGGGCTTTGCCACACGCCTCGATCAGGGCCTCAAAACCATCGCCGACCAGCACCGCATCCCCCTGGCCACTGGGCGTGAGCTGTTCGCGCTTCAGGGCCTTTCGCCCACAACCCAAACGTATTGGGCGCGGGCGACACACCTTCATCGACAACTCAAGGGGCAATTCTATGCCGCCCCAATGGCGGTCAACGAGTTTGCCGCTCACCTCCATCGGGCGAGCTCGCTGGTCGAAAACTTCAATGGCCGGCTGCGCAGCTACTTCTTGCTGCGCCGTCAGCTCGGTCCTGGCCACTTGGATTTACTGCGCTTCTTCTTCAACCACCACCCCTTCCAGCGTAGCCAACGGCCAAAGCGGGTGGGGAAAACACCGGCCGAGTTACTGACCGGACAGAGCCATCCGCACTGGCTTGAGCTCCTCGGCTTCACACGCTTTACGTGCCCAGCCGAGGCGACTTAACCGCCGGTACCGGCTCAACTTCGCCTCCGCTTGTGAGGGTAAGCCCCTTTTGCCTTGTTACCCAAAATCGGCCCTTTTTGAACCATGCCCAATGAGGCATGGCGCCTCTGTCCGGGCTGCAGAGCCGAAGCCTAGCGCCTTTTTGGAATCGCTTCGGCGCCCTGGTATTTGGCTACGGGGAGCGCTTCTACAATTTCCGGGGGTTACGCCTGTACAAGGAAAAATTCGATCCCCATTGGAAACCTCTTTATCTCGCCGCTCCACGTGGTCTCGCTCTGCCACTGATACTGACCAACATCTCGGCGTTGATCGCCGGGGGGAGTGAAGGGGGTGATCACAAAATGAAGGCGTACCGGTGTGATTATTTTTTCGTCCTCAACAGCTGTTTTATGGTGACTCTTACTTGGCTCGGTAACAAACAGTCATTTTGAGCCATTCCTGATCGGACTCAGAAATGTTCGGGGCTGGCAGCGTCCCAGGCAGCAACATAGTCTGGATGGACACCGCTAGCGAGCAGCTCGCCCGGCATCAGGCACGTGTACAGCTCTGAATACGGTCTGGCGGAACCGTCGGCAAGGCGCCGGTAGATGAGGCTCGGCGCCAGCTCGTCAGGAGAGCAGCAACCCATCGCTCTCATGAGATCGAGGAAGCTGATCAGCGTTGCCGCATGGTAATTTCTCACCCGCAGATGCTTGCTCTCGATATCGATCGCCCAGGCGCGCCTTGGATCCTGGCTCGTGACACCCGTCGGACAGGTGTTCTTGTTACACCTTAACGCCTGGATACAGCCGACAGCGAACATCATCGGTCGTGCCACGTTACACAGATCGGCGCCTAGCGCGAGCTTGGTGATCAGGTCGAATCCTGTCGCCACCTTACCGCTGGCGATGATCCGCGTACGCTCTCGTAGATCGATGCCCACTAAGCAGCTGTGCACGAAGGCAACGGCTTCGTTGGTACTGGCGCCCAGGTTGTCGCTGAATTCGACGGGTGCAGCGCCGGTGCCACCTTCTGCTCCGTCAACCGTGATGAAGTCGGGTACGAGGCTTGTTTGTAACATTGCTTTGCAAATTGCCAGAAATTCGCGGTGCACCCCCACGCAAAGCTTGAACCCCACGGGTTTTCCGCCAGCCAGTTCACGCAACCGAGCGACGAACTGCAGCAGCCCTACAGGGGTGGAAAATGCCGGATGCGCGGGTGGAGAGATGCAGTCCTCACCCATGGGCACACCCCGGATGCGAGCGATCTCGGCGCTGACCTTCGCCGCGGGCAGGATGCCTCCATGGGACGGTTTGGCGCCCTGCGAAAGCTTCACTTCGATCATCTTGACATTGTCGAGCGCCGCCTTGCGCTGGAATTCGTCGGCGTTGAAGCGTCCGTCTGGAGTGCGGCAGCCGAAGTAGCCGGTCCCAATCTGCCAGACGATGTCGGCGCCGAACTCCAGGTGATAGGGACTCAATCCCCCTTCCCCGGTATTCTGAGCGAAACCGCCGAGCCGCGCCCCCTTATTCATGGCGCGGATGGCATTGGCGCTTAGCGCGCCGAAGCTCATGGCGGAGATGTTCAGACGTGAAGCACGGTAGGGGTGGTCGCACTGCGGCCCACCGATGACAACCACCGCTGCATCCGGACGCGGTTTCTTGGGGGTGAGGGAATGGTGGGCAAACTCATAGCCCTGATCGGTGATGTCGCGTTGGGTTCCAAAGGGGAGGGTGTCGGCCAGTTTGTAGGCGCGCTGATAGATCAGCGAGCGCAGTTGGCGGTTATAAGGGCGTCCGCTCTGGTTGGTTTCGATGAAATACTGCTGGATCTCGGGACTAATAAACTCGAGCAGGTAGCGCAAGTGGCCAATGACCGGGTAATTACGCAGGACGTTGTGCTTGGAAGAGACATCGTAAAGCCCGACGGCGATATAGGGGACTAGCAAAAACAGTAGATAGAGCGAAGATGGCCAGACCAGAGAGAGAAGCCCAATGGCAGCTAGTCCGACCAAAGAGACAGTGTAGTAAACTGAGCGCAAACCCGTGGTTCCTTTTCAGTAAGCCCGAGAGGCAAGGCGTGCGGATAGTTTACAGTGTGGTGCCCTGCGATATTAGGGGCGTAACCGTTTCGGTCCTACTCGCAGCGCAATCGTGCCGCTTTGCAGCACGCCGCCCAGTGCCAACAGGGCGCTTCTTATCATTGGCTCTGCGCCCAGCGCTGCACAATGATGTGAATCTGCCGCACGCCGTCGGTCAGGGCGGCCGGCCCTGGTTGGAGAATATCGCAGGACTTAATTTCGTGGACGTGTCCGTTGCGAACGGCAGGAATGTTTTCCCAACCGGGCCGCCCACTAACCTGCTCGGGGCGGAAACGCTTGCCGCACCATGACCCGATGACGATGTCCGGTTCACGTCGTATGACCTCCGACTCATCGGCAATGATGCGCTCCTTGGCGGATCGCGCCTGTGCCAGCTCAGCAAAACAGTCTTCACCGCCGGCGATGGCGATCAGTTCCGATACCCAGCCGATGCCGGAGATCAATGGCGCGTTCCACTCCTCGAAATAGATGCGCGGTCGACGCGGCAGCGTTGCGGCGGAGCGCTCGATGTCAGCCAGCCCTTCATGTAATCCGGCGATCAGGGTGTCTGTTTTTGTCGTTGCAGCGACCATGGCTCCGAGCATGCACATCATGTTGAAGATGCCGCTGACCTTACGCTGGTTGAATACATGCACGGCCACGCCGGCGCGGATCAGTTGCGCGGCGATGTCGGCCTGGAGGTCGGAAAAGCCGAGCACCAGGTCGGGTTCGAGGGCCAGGATTTTATCGATCTTCGCACTCGTGAAGGCGGATACTTTCGGCTTTTCCTTGCGTGCCCGGGGCGGGCGCACGGTAAAGCCGGAGATGCCGACGATGCGATCTTGCTCGCCGAGCAGGTAGAGCGTCTCGGTGGTTTCCTCGGTCAGGCAGACGATGCGTTGCGGTCCCTGTCGGGTATCAAGGGTCATGCGGATAGCTCTCGTTGCTCTAGGTGTCGTGGAACACCAGCTCGGACAAATGCCGTCGTCGGGTTAAGCTTTCCTGCTCCAGCATGGGCGCGGAATAAAACTCATCCACGTGACCAAGGCAAAGGATAGCTACCGGCTTTGCACCTGTCGACATGCCGAGCAGGCGACCCGGCGCGGTCAGCCACCTAAACAGGCTCAACCGCCACTGTTGGCCAACATCACATGACCACGGTTAAGTGTAACGGTACCTGTTAAATAAGGGCTAGTTCGCAGCTTACTATAAATAGCGTTGCTGCTACCTGGTTTTGCTTTTCGGGTGATTGGCTCGCTAGCAAGGGTAAACTCGAGGCTACCGCCCTGGCGCGCGCAGCAGCTCCCGGAGCTGCTCCGCAAGACCTTTGCAAGCGGTGGCTTGGGTCCTGGCGATCAAGGGAACAGGGATGATGACGGCGGGCAGATAAGAGGTACCGGACACCTCGGCACTCACCGCTCCCACGGACCACCGCTGTTGCAAATCCCAGATAAGGGCCTCGTAGGTGGAGTCCTTGTCCCACCAAGCAAAACCGATACAGCCCCCACCGGACGGTGCAACGCCGCAACTGATACCTCCGCCGCCATCGGTGGTCTGGGTATCGCCGCGCACCCAGACTAGATAACGTACGCCGGTACTGCTCAATTTGGCAGCCACCGGCGCGCGTGCCAGCAGTGATTGCAGCTCGGCCAGGGTAGTGGGCGCCGTGCGGGGCTCGAACCAAGGAAACAAAGCGTCTAGAAACTGATGGCGTCCGTAGACGGTTAAGTGACGGTCATCGACGGCTTTACCGAGGCATTCCAGAAAGCTCGCTTCAGGTGGTGTCGCCAGGGCGCTTGCTCTGCTGAGGATGACGACCGATTGAGGGCTCCGGGTTGCGATCTCGTTATGGCGAATCACTTCGACGCGCGAGGTCGAGCAGCTTGCCATCAAGAGCACAACGGGCAGCGCTGCCATGACCTTAGCACTGAACATTACGCACTACTCATCGCTCTTCGACGGCCGGAACCGGGGTACCAGCGTCCCGCGCTTGCTTGGCGGTGAGCAAATCTCTAATGGCGGGCTTTTCCGCTAGTTCTGTGACAATCTGGGCGCCGACATCGCGCAGCGCGTTGGTGACCGCCTCTGCTACCCCTTGCCCTGCTTTGAGCCAGCCCGAACGGCCCTGTCCTTGCCCTTCGACGGGCCAGGAGCCGAGCAGTTCTCCCTGAGAGGAGTATACCTTAAGGAGATAGATGGCTGAGACGCGGTAAAAGGGGCTCGCCGATGCGGACGGGGTTTGCAGCGTGAAGGCCTGAACTTGCGGTTCGATGACGGCGTCGAATCTTGATGGCTGATTGGTGATTGCAGGCAGGCGCTCAATCTCGATCAATTCGGAAAATAAAGCGCCTAGGATTGTCTGGAAAAGCGTCTTGTGGATGGGCCGCAGATCGACCATCCAAGTTTTCCTCGTTCCAGAGGCATCTTGATGGACATAGTCGCGAAACGGGCGATCCTGGTAAAGGCCAATACGAAGGGGCAGCTTCTGAGTTACCGGTGTGGGGAACCCTTCGGGGAGACGGACGGTTTGTGTGCAGCCGCTAACGAGCCACACCACCCCAAAGAAAAGCAGCAGCGCAACTGGCCTCTTGATCACGCGCAATGTGGCGTAGGCCATGGCATTCGTCTGTTGCGAAAACGGTTGTGTGGCCATGGTCTCATCGAGGAGCCTGGGGCTCATCCCGTTCCGAGCCCACATCTTGGAGTGGCGTTGTCATGAATGGTAAGCAATTTTGCCGCGTACTGGCACTGGTAGGGTGCGCCGGGTGGCTGGCCGCCTGCACCACCCATCAAGTCATTCATGCCAATCCAGCGCCGCTACGCCAGCCGGCAACACCGCTCGCGCAAGAGCAACGCTTGCATGTCGGCGTGGCGCTGTTCGAGCCGGGCTCGTTCGAGGATCCGCCAGCAGCGGCAACGGGAAACGCGCAGGCGGCAATCCGCAAGGCAGAGGGTCGCTATCTGGCCTTTGCGCTACGGCAAACGCTCGAGGAGAGTGGCTATTGGGGATCAGTTCAGGTCATTCCGGGTGCTACCGACGCCGTGGATGTCACCGTTCGCGGTCGCATTTTGGAGTCCAACGGTCTCGATTTGAAGGTCAGTGTCGAGGCGCGGGATGCGACCGGGCGTGTGTACTTAGACAAGGAGTATGAGCGCGCGGCGAGCAAGTATGCGTATACCGATGCCAGCCTAGCGGATGTGGATCCTTTTCAAGATCTCTACCACGCCATTGCCAACGATCTCTCGGCAGCACGCCGCGCCTTGACTACCGACGAAGTGGCTTCAGTGCGCATGGCATCGACACTGCGGTTTGCGCAGGGTGTGGCTCCCTACGCCTTCGAGGGTTATTTGCTGCAAAGCGAGGACGGGGCCTACGAGATTCAGCGATTGCCGGCGGCGAAAGATCCGATGTTGACCCGCATTCTGGCCCTCCGCGCGCGCGAGCGCGACCTGCTGCGGGTGTTCGATGCCCACTATGGACAGCTTGCCAGCGACATGCGGGCACCGTACCGGGAGTGGCGCAAGAGCAGCTATGAGGAAACCCGGGCGGCGCGCGCTATCGTGCGTTCCGCCAGGCAAGACGTGGTTCTCGGATCCGTTGCCGCTGCTGGCGGGCTGGCCGGTACCGTTAGCAGCGGCAATCCCGTGGGCACCGCGGCGAGTGTTGCCTCGGTCATCGGGGGTGCTGCTGTCATCGGGCGAGGCGTGAAGAAATATTCGGAGGCCGAGATCCACCGCGATGCCTTGATGGAGTTAGCCAGCTCCTTTTCGCAAGAGGTGGCACCACGGGTCGTCGAGGTCGAGGGACGGGTGACCACCTTGAGCGGATCGGCCGAGGTGCAGTTTCAGGAGTGGCGGCAGTTATTGCGGGAGCTATACGGCACTGAAACTGGATTGACACCAAGGGAAGTCCCCGAGAAAAGACCCTGAGAGGAATGACAGTTTGAGCCGTTCCACTGAAAACGTCGCTGGCATGCCTGTATCCAGGCCGCTGTGAGGACAATACCGCGGGACCAGTGCGGATCTTTAGCAAAGCTTTCTCGCCATGAGAGCCTCATCATAGTGCACGACAAAATCAATCGTAATCAATGGGCGTGCCGTGCCAGCCTTCTTCGTGTTTGCGCCAGTAGCGATCGCGCAGCTGCAATGTCAACGGCCCGGGGTTACCGTCGCCGATGGGTTGACCGTTGACCCGCGTGGCGGGCATGACACCGCCCGCCGTACTGCTGAGAAAAACTTCTTCGGCTTGGCTCAGTGCTGCCGGACTGACAGTGCCCGCACGACACGGGATGGCGATTTCCGTGCAGAGCTCTTGCATCGTTCGCTGGGTAATGCCTTGGAGCACCGTGTGGCCTGGCGTGACGACCTCGCCTTTGATCACGGCAAACACGTTGAAGCCTGGTCCCTCCGACAGGTTGCCTTCTAAGTCGACCAGCACCACGGTATCTCCGCCGCGGTCAAAGGCTTCGAACAGGCCTCGGGTAAAATCCCCCCAGTGGTAGTTTTTCACGGTGGGGTCTACCGACTGGGGCGGGATTCGCACCACGGAGCTGACGATGAGATTGATGCCGCGTTGCTGTCGTTCGGGGTCCACGATCCACACGAAAGGAATCGCAAAGGCAAAGAATATATTGCGGCATTGGCGTGGATCACGGCTGCCGAAGGGCGCTATGCCGCGGGTGCAAATCACTTCGACATAGGCGTCCCGCAGCCCGCTTAGCCGGACGCAGTGACACAAAATACGGCGAATGTCGTCTCGCCCATAAGGGAGAGTGAGGTGGAGCTTCGTGACTGAACGCTCGAAGCGGTCGAGGTGGTCCTCCAAACGGAAGAAGCGACCTTTCCAGACGTGCACCACATCGTAGGTTGCGTCGCTGTGCAGAAAACCTAAATCGAGTAGAGGAATACGCGCTTCGCGTATAGGGACGAAGCATCCCTCGACGAAGGCTGTGCCGGCGCTGTAATCGCGGCTGCCGGCCGGCTTCACACCACCCGGTGCTCGAGTACTGGTATTGCTGTTGTTCACTACCGATTTTTTTCACAAGCTCTCATTCTTGCAGGTTAAGTTTACTACTCCTTGGTCTGGCAAGTCCTGCAGGATCACTGGGTGCATTTGGCGTTCACCCTTGAACCACAAGTCGATCCGTTGTATCCGAATTGGCATGGTGCCACCAAGGTTAGACTGTCACTCTTGTCCACGCTGAACGGCAAGCTTTCTGGCGTTGTGGGATTTAGGGGCACATGGATGACGCGCACGCGGCTTCCCGGCGGTGCAATAATGGCTATCTCGGTGAGAAACCAAAGCCGCCGGTACCGCTTGTCCTTGCGGTGGTAGGTATCATTGATATGCGCCACGAGCGCTCCCTCTGGGCCCACAATCACAATTTCGACATGCCCTGGTACCATGCGCGACGCTAAGGGAAGGCGATCGAGCTCGCCGTAGATTCGCATATTGGATCCAATTTGAACCACATCGACACGAGATACTCTCGCGTATCGGGAGGATACCGGCTGCACCGTCACTGTACCTTCCCGTACGAGGTCAAGACTGTTAGCGCATCCGAGCACCGAGGTACCGGTGCCGGCGATGATCGCTATATGAACTGCCAGATTGCACCACGCGCTTTTCCACCGAAGTCCCATAATACTCGCTCCGTATCAATGGGACCCATGCTACTCATAGAAGCCTTAACTCAGGCTGAAAACGCGCCGCATCGGTCGGCTGCCGCTATGTGGCTCTTATAGCGTTTCCTAGTTGGGCGCGATACAGTACCCGCAGTGCTGGAACCAACCTTTGATATCGTGTTCCGTAATCGCCTCAAGGGCTTTTTTCAAGGCTTTTTGCAGTGATTGAAACGAGCGTGCACCGGCGCTGCGCAGTGATTGTTTAACCTTCGACCAGCAAACTTCGATCGGCGATAAGTCGGGTGAGTAGGCTGGCAGATACTGTCATGTTGCCCCCGTTGCGCGGATCGCCGCTTCGATATTGTGCCGCTAATGATGATCCCTATATTACGAATGAACCCAATGGGTTAGTCTATGGTCATAGTTTATACACCCTCACATTATGAACAGATGCGGTCTGGCAGGTAACATGAGGGAAGCGGAATGGTTATCAGATGCTCGCAAGATCCCCGGCGAGGTCATGAATTATCTGCGGCGGATCGCGATTCGAGCGATTGAGGAAAAGAACTATAGTCCGGAAGCCATCGCCGATAT
>JBAPTW010000218.1:0-11426 GCA_049282355.1 Gammaproteobacteria bacterium
GCGCAGCACAGCCATCTCCGCCTGGGCGCGATGGACGCGGGCGAGCGCCTTGGCGAGCAGGGGATGATCATCGGGGAGGTCGGTCATCGGGGTGCGGGTCTCACCGCGACGGCGCGGCAAACGCGTCAACCCGGTGTACGAAGCGTATCGGCTCCGCGCATTCTCCAGTTCCATCTGCGCGCGTAAGTAGGCAGCGTGTTTGGTCAGCACGGCATCGCGCGCGAGGAGCAAATCATTGGTGGCCAGATCGCCCAGCTCCACGCGCCGGCGCACATCGCCGGCTAGCGCCTCGGCCGTGTGCCACTCCTTCTCGGCAAGTTCCTGGTTGTTTTCCATGAGTACGGTCTCCCACAGGCGCTCACGGACTGCGCCCGCGACCTCGAGTGTTAGTGCTCTGCGCTCCTGCCTCAGCGAATTGTCTGCGCTCTCGGCGACGCGTTTGACGGCCACCCGTTGGCCGGGCTTCCACAGCGGCAGATAGACACCCGCCTCCCATTCGCGAAAGCCGTCGCCACTGCCGATTTGGTCGGTTTTGTACAGCCCACCCACGGCGGGATTGTCGGCGATGAGGCTGCCCGCATGCCGCTCGAGCGCCTCGGCCTCGCGTGCGCGCGCCACCAGCGCTTGGTGCTGCGGATGCCGCGTATAGGCTGACGCCACAACCTGTTGCAAGGTTGGGGGTGGCTCAGCGTGATCTTCGGGTGGACCCGCGGCCCGAGCTGGTGTGGCGATCAACGGAAAAATCACCGCCGCGACGAGTCGAGCTCTATTCAAGCGGAGTTCTCCTATGTGGTAGCGCAGTCATCCCGACCGGCGCGAGCAACGGCTTGCCGGGAAGCCAGATCAGCAGAAATAGACATCGGGAATCAGTACCGGGAATTCGTGGCATCCACCGGCGTATCGGTTGGCCTTTGCCTGGATGGCCGGATGCATAATAGGCGCGAAGACTTAATTCAAGCTGAAAGCGGCCAAGATGCTGATTTCCGACAGTGCGTGGCGCATGATCGGCTCATGCCAAAGTGGGAAGGGAAAGGGGGAAGTTAACTCCAAATTCCAAGGTGCGGTTGGTCACGCGGATCGAAGAAGATTTCGAGTCCAATCCACGCTGCCCGCGCCCGCGCTGCTGGAGACGAAGCGCCGAAGTTGCGCAAACGGATCCACGTTTCTCGAAGTCAGCAAGGCGAACTTCAGACCTATTATGATAGTTGCACCAAGGCCTGTGGTTTTTGAGGCGTCTGATCGTCTTGCAAGACCGGCGTACCGCAAGATCGTGGCGAACGAATGCAAATGCCGCACCCTCGCCACCCTGCGCGGCATACTTCTGCCCAAGTTCATCTCCGGTGATCTGCGGGCGAAGGATGTGGAGATCTTTGTAGAGGAAAACCTATGAAACTATCCAGAGCAAGACACCCCGCCTCGGCACGGATTGCGTACCTGAAGGTGCGGAACTTCCGCGCTCTCCGTGAGGTGGAGTTCAAGGACCTAACACCGCTCACGGTATTGCTGGGCCCCAATGGTAGCGGTAAGTCCACCGTGTTCGACGTGTTCGCTTTCTTGGCCGAATGCTTCGAGCTGGGGTTGCGTCGTGCCTGGGATAAACGCGGACGCGCTAGGGAGCTCAAGACGCGGGGCGGCGACGGGCCTGTGTCGATCGAAATCAAGTACAAGGAGCCGGAATATCCACTTATCACCTATCACTTGGCCATCGATGAAGGGAAAGGTGGTCCGGTAGTGGTTGAGGAATGGCTGCAATGGCGACGAGCTCAACGAGGAAAGCCTTTTCGGTTCCTCGATTACCGCGAAGGCCAAGGGCGAGCGGTCAGCGGCGAACTGCCCGACGAGCAGGACCGGCGATTAGAGATCCCGCTCAAGTCGTCCGATCTTCTGGCGGTCAACGCGCTTGGGCAGTTCGCCGATCATCCGCGCGTGGCAGCGCTGCGGGACTTCATTAGCGGCTGGCACGTGTCCTACCTGTCGGCCGACAGCGCACGCGGCCAGCCCGAGGCCGGGCCCGAGGAGCGGCTGACTAAGACCGGCGATAACCTTGCCAACGTGATCCAGCACTTGGCCGAACAGCATGGCGACCGGCTGGAACATATCTTCGACGTGTTGCGGAGCCGCGTGCCGCGCATCGAGCGCGTGTTGGCCGATACCATGCCGGATGGTCGGCTACTGCTGCAGATCAAGGACGCTCCCTTTAGCCATCCCGTCATGGCGCGGTTCGCCTCCGACGGAACGTTGAAGATGCTGGCCTATCTGGTGCTGCTCTATGACCCCGCACCGCCCCCCTTCATTGGTATCGAGGAGCCTGAGAACTTTCTCCATCCCCGCCTGTTGCCGGAGCTCGCTGAAGAGTGTCGCGCCGCCAGCGAGCGTACTCAGCTCCTCGTGACCACGCATTCGCCGTTCTTTCTCAACGCCCTGCGGCCGAAGGAGGTGCGGGTCCTGTGGCGTGACGAGAACGGCTATACGCGGACGCAGCGCGCCGTGGATCTGCAAGGGGTGTCCGAGTTCGTGGAGCACGGTGCGCTCCTCGGCCACTTGTGGATGGAGGGCCAACTCGGTGTCGGCGATCCACTTGTCAACCAAGGGTCGCCGACCCGTCCAGCTAGGGGTAGCGGGCGATGATCGATAGGCACCTGGAGCTACTCGTCGAAGAGCCCTCAATGGAGGCCTTCCTGCGCGTCCTGTTACCGCGTCAATTGCCGATCGATTGCACGTTCGAGGTGCATCCGTTCCAAGGCAAGATCGACTTGCTGCAGAAGTTGCGGGGCCGACTGCGTGGATATGCGCAGTGGTTACCCGACAATTGGCGCATCGTCGTAGTAGTCGATCGCGATGATGATGACTGCGAAGAACTGAAACAGCAGCTCGAAAAGATTGCCACATCGGCAGGATTACGATCCCGAACAAACGCTGGTGTAATTCCGTGGCAACTGGTCAACCGGATCGCAATCGAGGAGCTAGAGGCGTGGTACTTCGGCGACTGGCAAGCAGTATGTGAAGCATTCCCTAGGGTGAAGTCTAGCATCCTTACAAAAGCAAGCTACCGTGACCCGGATGCCATAATGGGCGGGACTTGGGAAGCATTTGAGCGCGTCCTGCAGAGGTACAGGTACTTCAAGAGCGGCCTGCGCAAAATAGAAGCGGCTCGGGCGATCGGCGCCCGTTTAGAACCGAGCCGCAACCAATCGCGAAGTTTCGTGAGATTCCACGAGGCCATCGTCGAGTCCGTCGCGTGAGCCGGACACCGGACGGGAGCTGGTATACGCGCAAGTATGGCTACCGTCACCGCGAATCGATCGTCGAACATGTCGCCCTGGCTTGGCTCGAAAGCGTCGGCTGGCAGATCAAACACGGGGCAGAGATGGCACCGGGCGCGAGCGCTGTTTTCCCCTAACGCACTGCTCGTCATGTCCGATGGTGAGTTGGGCTCAACTCTGATACCTCAGGCTTGAGCCGACAGACAGTGTTGGAATAAGTCGACTTTAGTGTATCCCATGAACGGCTTAAAAGGCCGTTGTGTATAGTGTTGGCCTATGGGCAGTATCTTGGTTGGAAGATGGCAGTGGCCGTGTTTTCAGGATCTTGTAGCAGAGTGAGCAGTCAGCGGACTGGACATAATTTCTGCGGTAATCTGGAGTGGAGAGCCCACTTGAGGAGACTGCAATGGCGGTGCATCTGCTGCAGTCCGGCGTGGACATCAGCGTGATCGCTATGGCCGATAAGAGACAATAGCATACGAGCCCCTTTGCTCGCCCGGCGTACCCGTATACCATTAGCGGTTGCTGCAGAACGGCTGGCTTTGCGGGGTGCTACGGATTTATCTGCTGGTCGTTCTCATCCAATTCTGCTAACGCGTTCATCCATGCTCGTCTCCAGCAGCGTCTTGAGCTCAGGGAGACAGGAACCACAATGGGTGCCAGCCCTCAGTGCGTGACCCATCGCGGCGACCGTCGGGAACCGCTGCTCGCGGATCGCCGTTCGAATGGTATTCTCGCCGACATCAAAACAGGCGCAAATGGTACGACCGGCGTCAACCCGACCCTGGGCAGGCTTGGCGGCGAGTAGACTCATGCGATCACCCTCATCAAGCGCCTCTTCAGCAAACAGGCTGGCAAGCCAGCGGCGGGAGGGTAGTGCAAGCGAGGAAGAGATGAATACGCAAGCCTCGAGTCTGCCGTCCCTTATTTTGACAGCGCGGTAGCGTCCTGCCGCTTTGTCCTCCAGATCCAGCCATTCGCCATCGTGTCCGAACTGATTGCGCACCTGAGTGACCCAGTCATCGATCGGGGCCTCTCCCCCAAGCTCATAGCGCCAAAACTGCTCGCCCCGGGCCCTAACCCAGTAGTCGGCGGCGCAGGAACTCAAACGCTCGCGGGACAGAATAAATCCGGCCCAGGTCGGGGTGTAGGGCGCGATCCGCACCGGTGTGTGCTTGAACTCCGGTTCACCGGAGATGGGGTCCGTTGCCGGGTTGACAACCGCCCCAATGCGGCTCTGGCTCGCGAATTCTGCGTTCCAGTGGATGGGCACAAAGACTGAACCGGGCAGCTGATCCGACGTCAGACACACTCGGACCGTCACCTCTCCCCAACGGCTGAAGACACGGGCAAGCCTTCCGTGGGCAACCCGGTAGCGCGCCGCGTCGCTTGGGTGCACCTCCACTGCCGGCTCCGGCGTATGGGTGCCAAGCCGTGGCGACTTACCGGTGCGCGTCATCGTGTGCCACTGGTCACGTACCCGACCTGTATTAAGCACCAGTGGGAAATCGTCGCTCAGCGCATGCGCGGGGGGTGTGGCATGCACCGGCACAAATCTCGCCTTGCCCGAAGGCGTGAAGAAGCGGCCATCGGCGAACGGTCGACGACCCTCTGGGGTATCGCCGAGGGGCCACTGAACCGGGCGCAGATCGTCGTATTGGGTCTCGGAGAGGGAGGCCAAGCCACTGATATCGAAGTCCCGTGTGCCCCCGTTCTCGTAACCGGAAAGCGCCGCGTGTTCCCGGAAGATGGCCGCTGCGCTCTCATAGGGAAATGCCTCAGCGTAACCCAGTCGCCGCGCGACTTGGGTGACGATCCACCAATCGGGCCTTGCCTCACCGGCGGGTGATAGAAAACGACGACTCCTGGAGATACACCGTTCTGAGTTGGTCACGGTACCGTCTTTCTCCCCCCAGGAAGCCGCTGGCAGCAGGACATGAGCAAGGGCCGTGGTATCGGTGTGCCGCACGCAATCGGAAACCACCACCAGCTCGCAACGGCGTAACGCAGAGCGCATGCGGTTCGCATCCGGAAGGCTCACCATCGGGTTGGTGGCCATGATCCACACGGCCTTGATGCGGCCCTCGCCAATCGCCTGGAAAAGATCGACCGCCTTGAGACCGGGGGCAATGGCCACCCGCGGTGCCTTCCAAAAATTTTTCACCCGAGCCACGTTCTGCGCAGAGAAATCCATGTGGGCCGCCAGCATGGTCGCCAAGCCACCCACCTCTCGACCGCCCATGGCATTGGGTTGGCCGGTGAGGGAGAAAGGGCCCATTCCTGGCTTGCCGATACGGCCGGTGGCGAGATGACAGTTGATGATGCTGTTGACCTTATCGGTGCCGCTGGTGGACTGATTGATGCCCTGAGAAAAGAGCGTGAGGGTCTTCGGGGTGCGAGCAAACCACCGAAAGAAACGACCGACATCCTCCGGCGATATCCCACAGGCCTTGGCTACCTCCAGGATGCCCGAGCCGGTGGCCCGTGCCGCTGTCATGGCAGCCGCAAACCCTTCCGTATGCTGCTCCAGAAAATCCCAGTCCAGAGCGTCCTCGCGCCGCACGTAGTTGAGCAAACCATTAAACAGAACGGCATCGGTGCCGGGGCGAATGGCGAGATGGAGATCCGCAATCTCACAGGTCGGCGTGCGGCGCGGGTCGATGACGACGACCTTGACATCTTTTCTCACCGTTTTTGTTGCCCGCAGCCGTTGAAAGACGACAGGGTGACACCATGCGGCGTTACTGCCGACCAGCACCAGGAGGTCCGCCAATTCCAAGTCCTGATAGTCACACGGCACCAGATCCGCACCGAAGGCACGCTGCTGACCGGCAACGGCCGAGGACATGCAAAGGCGGGAATTGGTATCGATGTTGGCGCTGCCGATGTAACCCTTCATCAGCTTGTTGGCGACGTAGTAGTCTTCCGTCAGCAGCTGGCCAGAGACATAGAACGCCACCGCCTCTGGCCCGTGCTCCTCGATGATGCGTTGCAGCCCCTGCGTCACCGTATCCAGGGCTTTATCCCAGGTCACGCGCCGTCCATGACACTCTGGGAAGAGCAGGCGACCCTCGTGGTCGAGCGTTTCACCGAGCGCCGCACCCTTGGAGCAGAGCCGGCCCCTGTTGGCGGGATGGGCATCATCCCCCTGCACGGCCACTTGCCCATCATCACCCACCGTGGTAAGGATGCCACAGCCAACCCCACAGTAGGGGCAGGTCGTGGCGACACCCCGACGACCGGTCTCGGGCCGGCTATCCATGGCTCAAGCCTCCATGGGTTCCTGGGTCGTGGCGCCGGCCGTCACGGCGCCTGCCCGGGGCAAGAGCAGTACCCGACCCTGGTCGACCCGCACGGGATAGGTGGCCACGCAGCCTTCGTCCGGCCCGACGGCACGACCGGTCTGCAGATCGATGACCCAGTCATGCAGCGGACAGGCGACGTGGGTGTCGAAAACGATCCCTTGGGATAAGGGACCACCGCGGTGCGGGCAGCGATCACGAAGCGCAAACACCCGGTCATCCGCGGTGCGAAAGATGCCGACGGCCTCATCGGCAATGCGCACCACGCGCGTGCCGAGACGCGGAATGTCCTCAAGCTTGCCTACCTCAATCCAGTTGCTCATCAGTGGTTTTACTCGCATCGAGACAGCGCGGTGTGCAGCGTGCCGTTTGACTTTAGCTGACGCTTGCTGGCTGCAGCGGTGTGAACTCGCTTCCATCCATACCCTCGGCTCGTGCGCTCCACGGATCGACCTGCGCATATTTCTGGGATTCACCAAACCGCACGGCAAGGGCTTTTCTTTCCTCAGGCTGGTCGACCAGCCGCTCCTTTAGGTAGGAAAGCCCGACACGCTCCACCCACGGCGCTGTGCGCTCGAGATATCTGGCCTCCTCACGGTAGAGCTGCAGATAGGCGGCGGCGTATTCGAGCACTTCCTCCATGGTTTTCACCTTGCAGAGCAACTCAGTGACGCGTACTTTGATGCCGCCGTTTCCCCCGACATGGATCTCCCAGCCGGACTCCACAGCCACCACTCCGAAGTCCTTGATGGTGGCCTCGGCGCAGTTGCGCGGGCAGCCAGAGACCCCCATCTTGACCTTGTGTGGCGCCCAGGCTCCCCAAGTCAGTTCCTCGATCTTGATGCCCATCAGGGTGGAGTTCTGGGTGCCGAAGCGGCACCATTCCGACCCCACACACGTCTTCACCGTGCGGATGGCCTTACCATAGGCGTGTCCCGAAACGAATCCGGCCTGACTCAGATCGCCCCACATTTTCGGCAAGTCCTCTTTCTGCACGCCGAGAAGGTCGATGCGCTGTCCGCCCGTGACCTTCACCGTTGGGACCCGGTACTTCTCGGCCACCTCGGCCAGCGCTCTCAGCTGCGCAGGACTGGTCTCCCCACCAAAAATCCTCGGCACCACAGAGTAGGTTCCATCCTTTTGGATGTTGGCGTGGACCCGCTCATTGATAAAGCGCGAGCGCGCGTCGTCTTCATACTCGCCTGGCCAGGCGCAGAGCAAATAGTAATTGAGCGCTGGCCGACACTTCTGGCAACCATCGGGCGTCTGCCACTCCAGGAAGTGCAGCACCGCCGGGATGGTCTTCAGCTGCTGCTCCAGAATGGCTTTGCGCACCTCGTCGTGACTGTAATCCGTACACCGACATAACGGTTTCTTCTTAGGCGCGGCGTCGTAGCCTTCGCCCACCGTCGAAGCGAGCACTGCCTCCACCAACCCAGTACACGAACCGCAGGAACTTGATGCCTTGGTATGGGCGCGCACCTCATCGAGCGTAAACAGCCCACCTTCGGTGATGGCCCGGATGAGGCGCCCCTTGGAGACGCCGTTGCAGCCGCAAATCTCGGCGTTGTCTGCCATCGCTGCCACTCGGTGTTTTACATCGACATGTCCGGCATCACCGATGTGCGCCTGGCCAAACAGCAGGTTTTCTCGGATATCGGCGACGCACGCTTCATCGCGCATCAGCTGGAAATACCAAGAGCCGTCCATGGTGTCGCCATAGAGGACGGCACCCTTTATTCTCTCCTCTTGAATGACAATTTTCTTATAGACGCCGCGCGCTGCATCCCGGAAAACGATCTCTTCCATGGCATTCCCGCCCTGGAAATCGCCGGCGGAGAACACATCGATCCCGGTCACCTTGAGCTTCGTTGAGGTCACAGAGCCTTCATAGCGCTGGGTACCGATGCCGGCTAAATGGTTGGCACACACCTTGGCCTGCTCAAACAACGGTGCCACGAGGCCATAGGTCGTCTTGCGGTGCTGGACGCATTCGCCAACCGCGTAGATCCGGGGGTCATAGGTCTGCATCGTATCGCTGACCACGATGCCGCTCTCGCAATGAAGCCCAGCACTTTTCGCAAGCACTGTATTGGGGCGGATACCCACCGCCATCACCACCAGCTCTGCCGGGATCTCCCGCCCATCCTTAAAGCGCACCGCCGAAACCCGCTCATTGCCAACAATAGCTTCGGTTTCTGCTGCCAGCTCGATGTGAAGGCCCCGCTCTTCCAGCGACCGTTTCAGCAAAGCACTGGCTGGTGGATCTAACTGCCGCTCCATCAGTGAGTCTATGAGATGCACCACCGTCACCCGCGCACCGTGCTGCATGAGCCCGTTGGCGGCTTCCAGACCCAGCAACCCCCCGCCAATAACGACCACCTGCTGGTCCTCTCCCACGGTGGCCAACATGGTTTCCACATCCTGAATATCGCGGAAGGAGAGCACACCCGGGAGATCGACACCTGGCACCGGCAGCACGAAGGGATTCGACCCGGTGGCAAGGATCAAGCGGTCGTATCTCGCCACCGTGCCGTCTGCACCGACCACTTGGCGCCGCGCCCGGTTGAGCTGCACGACCCGCTTCCCCTTGTTTAAGGTGACGCCGTGTTCGGTATACCAATTCTCGTCGTTGAGCATGATCTGCTCGACGCTTTTCTCGCCGGCGAGCAGGGGCGAAAGTAAAATGCGGTTGTAGTTCCCATAGGGTTCTGCCCCGAATACGGTGATCTCGTACGCCTCGGGAGCCACCTTCAGTAGCTCTTCGAGGGTGCGGACTCCCGCCATGCCGTTGCCGACCAAAACCAGTTTTGACTTCATCTGCAAACGCGCTCCTGCTCACCGATCTGAAGCGGGCTCAGCGCCGGCGCTAAACCCGCGCCCGCCTGACACCTGTTAGCCACCCGGGCATCCTCTTAGCAATTCCCATACCATCCATGCGCATCGGCGAATGCATCGTAATCATCTATTTTCACATTGGTTTTTTTCTGTTCAGGAAACGACAGCACGCTCACTACCGTTTCTGACCGCACCATGAAGGTGCAATGAAGTGGATCAGTGCACCGCGCTGGGTAAGCCCCTCGTGCCGATTGCCGCCGTAGGTGACCAGGCGACCGCCTGCGTATCTTACCTGGTATCCAATATTCTCAATAGAACCAATGGGTTAAGAAAATAGGCATATCAATTGCCTTGCAACGAAGTGTGCACACCCGTGTTGATGTATCGCAATGGAGTTCAGAATCGATGGCGGATGAAAGACTCAATCTACTCTCGCTTTCGGGGAAAAACCGCACGCTACACCTCACTTGGCTGGCCTTTTTTGTGAGCTTTTATGTGTGGTTCAACCACGCCCCACTGATGGATTCTATTCGTGAGCACTTCGGGCTCACGTCCCAAGAGATCAAGGTATTGCTCATCTTGAACGTGGCACTGACCATTCCAGCGCGGATCGTGATTGGAATATTGGTGGACCGGTTCGGTCCCCGCATCATGTACGCGTCGCTGCTGGTGATCTCCGGTGTGCTGTGTCTCCTGTTCGCCGCTGCGGACAATTATCAACAGCTGGCGCTGCTGCGTTTTTTGTTGGGGTTTGTCGGCGCGGGTTTCGTCGTCGGCATTCGCATGATCGGCGAGTGGTTTCCAGCAAGAGAAGTAGGGCTTGCCGAGGGGATTTATGGCGGCTGGGGAAATTTTGGCTCTGCCGCAGCGGCCATGACATTGCCCACCCTAGCCCTGCTGTTTGGCGGCGATCAGGGCTGGCGCTATGCTCTGGCGCTGACCGGCATCATCGCTCTCATCTACGGCGTGCTCTATTACCTCTCGGTCAGCAACACACCGAAGGGATCGACCTATTTCAAACCGAAGCGAACGGGTGCCATGGAGGTCACCAGCAAAGGGGACTTTTTCCTCTACCTCGTCATGAATGTTCCCATGTACGCAGCCCTAGGCCTGCTCACCTGGAAGCTCGGTCTATCGAACTTGGGCGTACTCGGCGCCAGCGTCGTCAATTTGATCTACCTCGTGCTGCTCATCGTGTACGTCATCCAGAGCATGAAGGTATACCACATCAATCGGGAGATCTTCCGCAAACCCGTACCGGCGATTCATCGCTACAACTTCACCCAGGTCGCCGTCCTGGATCTGGCTTACCTGGTCACTTTCGGTTCGGAACTCGCCGTCGTCTCCATGCTACCGCTTTTCTTCCTGGAGACGTTCGGGATTTCCGAGGTCTACGCCGGTCTGTTAGCGTCGGGATATGCGTTCATGAATCTACTCGCACGACCCAGCGGCGGTCTGATCAGTGATAAGTTCGGGCGCAAGAGTACGCTGGTGGTGCTCCTTGCGGGGCTCGCCGTCGGGTATTTTGTGATGGCGCAGATCGACGCCAGCTGGTGGATATCAATCGCCGTGATCGCCATCATGTCCTGTTCGTTTTTCGTGCAGGCGGGCGAGGGCGCGGTGTTTGCCATGGTGCCTCTCATCAAACGCCGGATGACCGGTCAAGTCGCCGGGATGGTGGGTGCTTACGGCAATGTCGGAGCCGTCACTTTTCTCACCGTGCTATCCTTCGTCTCTGCGCAGGGCTTCTTTCTGGTGATGGGCGCCGCTGCCGTTGTCAGTCTGGTGGCCGTGGCCCTCTATCTGCAAGAGCCTGCTGGCCAAATTGCCGAAGTGTTGCCGGACGGTACTGTCCAGATGATTGATGTGACCTAGGGCTGACGACGCTACGCCTGACGGTTCAGGGCGCACGGCCTTCCCGTCCACCCTGGAGCAGGACTGTTTGCGCCAAGTCTCGCGTCAGAACCATACCCCCATGACCCAGCTTGCTGTGCGCTTCGGTCAATACTCGGCGGCGGGTCGC
>JBAPTW010000219.1:0-16563 GCA_049282355.1 Gammaproteobacteria bacterium
CAACTGCCCCGAGTGCTGCCCCGCGGCCGGCGCCGCGAACCACCTGGCCGTCGGCCGCGCCTTGGGTACTCGATGGTGCTGAGGCAACGGGCGCATTGGGGTCGAAGCCCGCCTGTTGCACCGCCCAGGTGTGGCATTCATTCTGATCTTTCGATTGCTGCTCTTGGGATTGATTCTTCTGCGGGTAAATGAACATGTCCTGCTGCGCATCGCTCGATACCGCAATCACGGCAGAAAGGGAGATTGAGGCCGTCGAAAAGAGTATTCGGTTCATGGAAGTCACTCCGTTGTGTGAGCGATCAGTGTAGCGCTTCTTGGTTACCTCGATAACAGAACAGACCCATCGGTTAGGGGCGAGCCGCTCTCGCTTACTCATACTTTCGTAGATAGTGGAGCTAGATCTCCAGACCGTTAGAGCAGTCTATGGGCGTGAAATGATGGGACGGTGCCCCGAGCGCAACAGCAGCAAGCGAATGAAGACGATCCCTGAGAGCGGCATTGCGGGATGTTCGAGACTGACAGCTAACCCGCAGGGGCATGATACCATTCAAGCCGCGAACCTGACCAGCAAGGAGCCATCCACCAGGGAAGTCATGCCTGCCGCCTGCGGAGCGACCCCGATCGTCGGGGCTGAGATTGCTACAGCTGTGCGCTCGGGGTCTATTACCGGAGCGCCTTCGCCCGCCGTGCGGGCGATGGGCTCGTCTGACCCCGCGAAACGGGGCCTCGGTGCCAGGCGGGGCGGTTGCGCCGGGATCTCGCTGGCGAAGTCGGTGGGGCGGCGCCACGCTGGACCTGCTATGATGCCGAACGCTTTGGGCTTCTGACCGGATGGAGACCGCCATGAAAGTATCCCGCACCGCAACGCTCGTCGCCCTGCTCGCCGACGCGGGCCGCGCTCAAGAGCGGGCGCAACCACCATGTCGCCAACATGGGGTCGATCATCGAGACCGGTACGGCGTTCCCCGGGAACACCGGGCAGATCCCCAATGACGTCGCCCCCCTTGCCGAGATGCTGCGCCTGAACGGCTACAGCACCGGTGCCTTCGGCAAGTGGCATGAGCTTGCCGCCTGGGAAGCGAGCGTCTCCGGCCCGTTCGACCGCTGGCCGACCCGCCAGGGGTTCGACAAGTTCTACGGCTTCCTCGGCGGCGAGACCAACCAATGGGCACCGTTCATCTATGACGGGGTACATCCAGTGGAGCTGCCGGAGAACCCGAACTACCACTTTCTGACCGACATGACCGACCAGACGGTCGCCTGGATCAAGTACCAGAAGGCGCTGACGCCGGAGAAGCCGTTCTTCGTTTACTTCGCACCGGGCGCGACGCACGCGCCGCACCATGTGCCGAAGGAATGGATCGCGCGCTGGAAGGGCAAGTTCGACCAGTGGGGCGGGCCCGAGACTTACCCGCACATGGCCGCCGGCTGGGCGGTCTCCTTCGACACCCCGTACCAGTGGACCAAGCAGGTGGGATCGGACTTCGGTGGCACCAAGGTCGGCATGGCTGTCCATTGGCCGAAAGGCATCAAGGCCAAGGGCGAGCTGCGCACCCAGTTCCACCATGTGATCGACGTCGCCCCGACCTGATGGCGGGCCGTACCTCGCTGACCCTGGCCGAGGGCATGACCGAGAACGTGTTCCTCAACCTAAAGAACAAATCCAACACCATCACGGCCGAGGTGGAAGTGCTTGAAGGCCGCACGGCCCATGGAATCATCATCGCGCAGGGTGGCCGCTTCGGCGGCTGGGCGCTCTACGTCAAGGACGGCAAGCCGGCCTACGACTACAACTTCCTCGGTATGGAGCGCTTCACGGTGGCGGCCCGCGAAGCGCTCAAGCCCGGCAAGTCCACGATCCGCTTCGAATTCGCCTACGACGGTGGCGGCGTGGGCAAGGGAGGCGTGGGTACGCTTTACGTCAATGACCGCAAGGTAGGTAAGGGGCGCATCGAGCGGACGCAGCCCAGAATCTTCTCGGCCGACGAGACCGCCGACGTGGGCATCGACCTGGCGACCCCGGTGGTCGAGACCATCGGTGCCGAACGCAAATCGCGCTTTACCGGGCACATCCCGAAGGTGACGGTCGAGGTGAAGTGAGCCGGGCGGCTGCGCACGGGCGACGGACCAAAATAGGGAAACCGCGTTTGTGGGGCGTCATCTTGAAAAATCCCATGGAGGAGATTTTTCAAGGTTGCCGGAACAAGCATGCGAACGCGCGTCGTACCGCATGTCCGATTCAACAATAGCCACTCGTCCGGCAGGCGAGCCGCTGCGCTTTCCATTCTGCGAGGACCATTTTACGCGGAGATTCCACTGGCGGCATTGGCTGTGAAACTGCTCAAAGAACCACTATTGCATTTTCTCCTTGCCGGCGGCGTGCTGTTCGCTGTTCATGCCTGGATGAACCCTGCCACGAATGAAGCGGCCGTCAGCGCGTCGCATACGGTGCGCATCACCGGCAACGAGGTGGCGTGGCTCAAGCAGACCTGGACACGCCAATGGCAGCGGTCGCCGAGTGAGGCGGAGCTCAAGGGACTGGTCGCCGGCTACCTCAGGGAGGTTCTGCTGGCGCAGGAAGCGCGCGCGCTCGGGCTCGACGAGAACGACACGGTCGTGCGCCGGCGGCTGGCGCAGAAGATGGAGTTCATGGTGCAGGACACAGCGCAACTGGCCGAGCCAGGCGAGGAGCAGTTGCAGCGCTTTTTCGAGACACATCGCGAGTACTTCCAGTCGCCCGCGAGGGTCTCCTTCACCCACGTTTATTTTAATCGAGATCGGCGCGGCGTGCGCACGGAGGCCGACGCGCGGGCGGCCTTGCAGCAGCTGTCACAAACTGGGGCGGCGGTGAGCGCCTCCGATCTCGGCGACCGCTTCCTCGGAGGGTACGATTTTGTCGAGGTCGACGAATCGGAGGTGGCGAGCGTGCTCGGGCCGGAGCTTGCGCACCGGATCTTCTCCCTCGCGCCGAGCAAATGGCAAGGACCGCTCGCATCGGGCTATGGCCTGCACCTGGTACGGATCGGACAAATCCGGTTGACTCAGCCTCGCGAGCTTGGAGCGGTGGAGAGCGAAGTGCGGAAGCTGTGGCGGGAGCAGCGTGAAAAAGAAGTGCGCGAGCAGTATTTCGCCGCGCTGCTCGAGCGGTACGACGTGGTCGTGGACGAAAGCGTCAGGCCACTCGTCGGCCCGCCGAAGGTCTCGCAGGAGCACACAAGATGAGGATGCCCTGGCGTTGTCTGCTGTTACTGACGCTGTTGCTCGGTCCGCTCGTATCCGTGGCCCACGAAGTGCGCCCCGCGTACCTCAACCTGCATGAGGTACGGCCCGGCGAGTTCGCGGCGCTCTGGAAGACACCCATGCGGGGTGAGCTGCGACTTGCGCTGGCGCCGGAGCTCTCCGGCCGCGTGGAGAGCCTGACGCCGATTGCGACGATCGAGACCGGCGGTGCGGCGGTGCAGACCTGGCGGCTCAGGACGGAAGATCCCCTGCGCGGTCAAACGCTGCGCATCCATGGGCTCGAGACCACCCTGACCGACGTGCTCGCACGCGTCGAATTCGCCGATGGCACGACCTGGCTGAAGCGGCTCACGCCCCAGGCGCCGGCCGCGACGATCCCGGCCAAACAGCCGAGATGGTCCGTCGGTGGGGAATACCTGAAGCTCGGTGTCGAGCACATCCTGCTCGGCCTCGATCACCTGCTGTTCGTGCTGGCGCTGCTCCTCATCACGAGCGGCACCTGGCGGCTGGTGAAGACGGTGACGGCTTTTACCCTGGCGCACAGCATCACGCTGGCGCTGGCGGCGTTAGGCTTCGTGCATGTGCCGCAGGCGCCGGTCGAAGCGGTCATCGCACTGTCCATCGTGTTCGTCGCCGCGGAAATCTTGCGCGTACGAGGTGGGCATGCGGGCATCGCGGCCCGCGCGCCGTGGGTCGTCGCCCTCACCTTTGGCCTGCTGCACGGCTTCGGCTTCGCCGGCGCGCTCGCCGAGGTCGGCTTGCCGGAGCATCACATCCCGCTGGCGCTGCTGTCCTTCAACATCGGTGTCGAGCTCGGCCAGCTGCTGTTCATCGCTACGGTGCTGAGCCTTGTCGTGCTGATTCGGCGCATCCGGTTTCGGCTTCCCCGCTGGACCGGGCTCGTGCCGCCGTACGTCATCGGTAGCGCGGCGATGTTCTGGGTCATCCAGCGCGTCGCCGCTTTCTAGTCTAGTGAGAATCAAAATAGATAAGGAGGTACGCATGAAGACGAAGCTACCGCGCTGTGCAGTCGCTGTCGTGCTCATCATGGCATGGTTTTGGGATGCGGCCGTGGCGCAAGATTCTGGCGAGCTCAGCAAAGGCGCGGCCGAGAAAGTATTCCCAACCAAGCCGCCTTACTCCCCCTATGCCAGACGTAACTTCCCAACGCGCCCCTTGTTCGGTGACACTCATCTACACACGGCGTTTTCCATGGATGCCGGCGCCTTCGGTGCACGCCTGACGCCGCGCGATGCCTACGTTTTTGCCAAAGGTAACGAGATCACTTCATCGAGCGGCCAGCCCGTGAAGCTTTCCCGACCCCTCGACTTTCTCGTCGTGGCCGATCACTCCGACGGCATGGGCTTTTTCCCCCTGCTCATAGGCGGCGACCCCAAAATCATGGCCGACCCGCAGGGCCGCAAGTGGCACGACATGATTCGCTCCGGCAAAGGTGCGGAGGCGGCCATTGACATCATCACTAACTTCGGCAAGGGAGCGATTTCCAAGGCCATCATGCCCCTGCCCGGCACCCCCGCCTACCGAGGCGCATGGCAGGAGACCATCAAGGCGGCGGAGGAAGCGAACGACCCCGGCCGCTTCACCGCCTTTATCGGCTACGAGTGGACCTCGAATACGGGCGGCAACAACCTACACCGCAATGTCATCTTTCGCGACAACGCCGACAAGGCCGGCCGGGTCGAGCCGTACACGACCATCGAGCCCTTGGGGAGCGACAACCCCGTGGATCTTTGGAAGTGGATGGCGGCTTACGAAGAGAAGACCGGGGGCAACGTGCTGGCCATTGCCCACAACGGCAACCTGTCGAACGGCCGCATGTTCCCGACCGTCGAGGCCTTCGGCAAGAAGCTCGATCGCGAGTACGCCGATACGCGCGCAAAGTGGGAGCGGCTCTACGAGACGACCCAGACCAAGGGGACCGGCGAGAGCCATCCTTATCTCTCGCCCAACGATGAGTTCGCCGACTTCGAGCTCTGGGACAAGGGCAACCTCGATGGCAGCGTCGCCAAGACAAAAGACATGCTCGAATTCGAGTACGCGCGCTCGGCGCTGAAGAACGGGCTCTCGCTCGAAGCGCAGCTCGGGACCAATCCGTACAAGTTCGGCCTTATCGGCAGCAGCGATGCCCATACCGGCCTCGCCGCGATGGAAGAAGAAAACTTCTTTGGCAAGACCACGCCGCAGGAACCCAGCCCGGAACGGATGACCAAGGCTTTCTTCGACAATCGCAAGACCGGCGTAAAGGTGATGGATTGGGAAGTCTCTTCATCCGGGTATGCTGCGGTATGGGCCACCGACAATACGCGCGCGAGCCTATTCGACGCCATGGAGCGGCGGGAAACCTATGCCACCACCGGCCCCCGCATGATGGTGCGCTTTTTCGGCGGTTGGGATTTCGCGGCCGGGGACGCGCACAACCGCCTGCCGGCCGCCGTCGGTTACACCAAGGGCGTGCCCATGGGTGGCGATTTGCACGCCGCCCTCGCCGGCAAGGCGCCCAGCTTTCTGGTTGCGGCCCTCAAGGATCCCATCGGCGCCAACCTGGACCGCATCCAGATCGTTAAAGGCTGGCTCGATGCCAAGGGCGAGCTGCACGAGCAGGTCTACGACGTTGTCTGGGGCGATGCCGGCAAGCGCAAGGTGGGTGCGGACGGCAAGCTGCCGCCGGTTGGCACCACGGTAGATGTCGCCAATGCGACCTGGACCAACACCATCGGCGATCCGGAGTTGATCACGGTATGGAAGGATCCGGATTTCGATTCCCAGCGGCGCGCCTTCTACTATGCCCGCGTGCTGGAGATCCCCACGCCGCGCTGGACCGCCTATGACGCCAAACGCTTCGGGATCCAGCCGATGCCCGGTACGACCATGACGCTCCAGGAACGCGCTTACACCTCGCCCATCTGGTACACGCCGTGACAGACCGGGGAACGCCACGGCTCGCCAATGAGGTTCCGGCGGTGCGGCACCAACGGCGGTCCAGGGGCAATAGGTTGCGCAACGGGCATCGACACCACACTGTACCCCTGTACTGCTCCAGCGACGAAAGGGCGGGCATCAAGCTCGACCAGGCGACGGGCGAGATGGCGGTCGTCTTCGTCTTGGACAACGTGACCAACACGTTTCAGCCGTTGTCGGTGCGAAGGACCGGTGCGTGCTGCTGCTCAGCAAGATCAAGCTCAACGTAGCGAGGCAACCGATGAAGACCGGCTTTCACCGAAAACTACAAGGAGCAGGTCACCTGGCACCATGCCGCCACCGGCCGGATCCTGGCCGAGTCGGACTTGTTCGAGCCCCTGACCATCAACTCGCTCACGTCACCAGGCTTCGGCGGTCGGGTCTACTTCCCGACCGCAGTCGGCAAAGGGTTCATGGTGTTGCAGCTGCTGCCGAAGGCTTCGGCGCCATCGAGTCAATAGCCGAGATGCCCCGAATCATGTCCAACAAACCGGGCTGGGCGCAGAGGAGGGCGCCCAAGGCGTTCCGAAGGAAGTGCTCGTCCAGGTCGGGCGCTGTCGATAACCGTGGAAGAAACTCGCCATGAACCTTTCTGCGAAGTTGCGCGACGAGATCAGATCGGTGGGGCTGGCCACCCTCTTTTTCGGAGCTTGGTTTTTCGTGCTGCTGGTGCTCAAGTGGCTTGTTCTCGCCGAATATCGGATCGAGTTTCATGGCTTGTCGATGGCGCTGATCGGCGCGTTGATCGTCGCCAAGGTTGTGCTCTTGTTGGAGAACGTCCCGCTCGGAGCGTGGATTCGGGATCGGCCCGCGGTGGTGGATGTGGCCGCGCGCACCGGATTGTATGGCCTGGGCGTGCTCGTCGTGCTGCTCCTCGAGAAGGCTTTTGAAGCACGCCACGAGTACGGTGGTTTCGCTTCCTCCTTGGTCCAGGTGATCCACCACCAGGATATCCCCCATGTGCTCGCCGCAGCGATTGGTGTGACTGGCGCGTTGCTGGTGTTCAACGCCTCGTTCGTTGTCCGTCGACGCCTCGGCAAACGAGGGCTGCTTGGGCTTTTGTTGTCGCCTCTTCCGGAGCAGCAAGGGAAGAGCATTGAGGCAAACGGAAGTCAATGACGTTCGATACCGGTACGAGGAGACGCACAGTGAAGCGCTCGCGATGGCTTGGCCACACCCCTCACCGCACTCCCGTGATCATTGCCCTGTACGCCGGCGCGTTCGCGGCCGGTCAGGTGGATTACGGCTGGACCGAGTTCTCGATCGGCGCGGGCACCTCGCCGGCGCTCGGTCGTGGCGACGGCGGCAACGCGTTCGGATCAAACGGCTGGTTCTTCGAGCGCAGCGTGCCCGGTGTGGCTCCTTGGTAAGCGTTGCTCCGAACTATTCCAAGAACCGGCGATATGCGAAGCCTGCGTGCATTGGAGTGAAACAACCGGGTCGAAGACAATGTTCCACTAGTGAGAGAGGAGTGAAACGGTGAAAAGAAAGCGTGTCGTTTTCGGGGCGGCGGGCCTGCTGTTCACTGTTACAGGCCTGGGTTTCGCCAATGCGGAGTTGTACGTCTATCCGAGCAAGGGGCGGAGCGATTGGGGGTAATGCGGGAAAAAACGCAGCCATCGGAGCGGCGGTGGGCGCCCTCGGTTCGGTAATCCGTTCCCATCGAGAGATGGAGACACGGCAACAATACTATCAGCAAAACATTGCGAATGAACAAGCGAAAACGAAGCAGTATGATCAGGCCTAGGCTACATACCTGAGGGGACGCGGCTATACCGTGAGCGGTGAATAGGAGGGAAGGTGTGGTCACAGCCAGCGTCGGCGCCTCGCCCACTGCGCTGACGGGTCACATTCCGCCAGTTAGTGTTCCCGCTCACCCCGAGTCTGGCCATTTGGCGCCAGACACCCCCGGCATGAGTAGGCGCGACGCTGTTGCCCTCACGTCTGCGGTTCATTTCGCAGACTTGGCATAAAATGGCCAGAAGGTCACGCACCAGCATGGCAAAGTTGTGTTTGCAGCGGTAGCCCCTTCAAGCCACTACCGAGTGTTCTATCCCGACGGAGCCGAAGATATTGAGATGTTAAGACAAGACGCAAGCTCATGGCCTGTGCGGCGCTGATGGCGGGGCCTATCCCGCTGCTGTCCGCCCCCTTGGCAAGGGCCGCGGAGGAGCAAGTCCAGCTGATGTTCATGAAGACCGCTGAGGACCTAGAGGCCAACTGGCCGCCGGAACGCGCGAGCGAGACGTTCAAACTCGCGGTGCGTAACGACCGGTCGAAGGAATCGGTGCTGGACGCCACCTACGAACTTTCGCCAGTGAGAGAGGTGTGTTATGACACTGCGGTAGAACATGTAGGGTGCACTCGGTACCATTCAGCAACTCGACCCGAGTTCGCGGCAACCCCGAGAGGAGGATAACGCCATGCGATTTCCAGATTGGTCCCGATTTGTGGAACGGAAAGTCAATCCAGTGCTTGCCCTGCTGCTCTGTTTTGTCATCGGCGGCGCCGGGGCAGCCGATCGGGGGCCGCGCCATCACGCCGAGGGGGCATTCGATGCCTCCACTTCCACCTATCGGGTGGTGGCGGGCGACAATCTGGAAGCGATCGCGGAACGCTTCGGCGCCACGGTCACCGAGCTGAAGCAGCAGAACGAGCTCCACTCGGACACCATCGAGGTGGGGCAGAGGCTCGTGGTGGCGCCCCCCCCGATCCCGGCCGGATCGCCCGAGGCGACGACCACGATCGACGGCAAGCAACTCCCTGCACCCAACCCGAAATTTGGCGGCGTGATCAAGGAGGGTGCCCTTCAGTCGAAACCCTGGTGGCCACCGCGCATCGTGCCGCCCGAGGGCGCGCCCAATGTGCTGCTCATCATGACGGATGACTCCGGCTTTGGCGTCCCCAGCACGTTCGGTGGTGTGATCCCGACGCCGGCGCTCGATCGCATCGCGCAGAATGGTCTGCGCTACAATAACATTCACTCCACCGCGCTCTGTTCGCCGACCCGCGCCGCGCTGCTCACTGGACGAAATCACCACTCGGCCGGCTTCGGCGTGATCGCCGAGCAGTCTACCGGCTTCCCCGGCTACGACAGCATTATCCCCAAGGGCAAGGCCACGATCGGCCGCATCCTCAAGGACAACGGCTACGCGACGTCGTGGTTTGGCAAGGACCATAACACGCCGGTTTACACCGCCAGTCAGGTCGGGCCGTTCGATCAGTGGCCGATCGGTATGGGCTTCGAGTATTTCTACGGGTTCGTCGGCGGCGACGCGAATCAGTGGCAGCCGAACCTCTTCCGCAACACCACGCAGATCTACCCCTTCAAAGGCAAGCCCGGCTGGAACCTGGTCACCGGGATGGCTGACGACGCCATCGACTATCTGCATCGGATGCACCAGATCGATCCCAACAAGCCTTTCTTTCTCCATTACGTTCCTGGTGCCACCCACGCGCCCCATCACCCGATCAAGGAGTGGGTCGACAAGATCCACGCCATGCATCTGTTCGACGACGGCTGGAACAAGCTGCGGGAGAGGATCTTCGAGAACCAGAAGCGCCTTGGCGTGATTTCGGCCGACGCCAAGCTCGAGCCCTGGCCGACGGCTCTCATCAAGAACTGGGAGGACCTGAGACCCGAGGCGAAGAAGCTCTTCATCCGGCAGGTCGAAGTCTTCGCTGCCTACGTGGCCTACAGTGACCACGAGATCGGGCGCGTCATCCAGGCGGTCGAGGATCTGGGCAAGCGCGATAACACGCTTATCATCTACATCAACGGCGACAACGGTACCAGCGCCGAGGGGGGGCCGCTCGGCACGCCCAACGAAGTCGCCTTCTTTAACGGTATCAACATGATGCCCGTCGCCGAGCAGATGAAGTGGTACGACGTCTGGGGTACCGAGCAGACTTACAACCACATGTCCGCGGGCTGGTCCTGGGCCTTCGATACGCCCTTCACCTGGTTTAAGCAGAACGCCTCAAAACTTGGCGGCATTCGTCAGGGCATGGCCATTTCCTGGCCCGGCCATATCAAGGACCAGGGCGGTCTGCGCGAGCAGTTTCTACACGTCATCGACGTGGTGCCGACCCTTCTCGAAGCGACCGACATCCCGGCGCCCAAGTATGTGGATGGCATCAAACAGGCGCCCATCGAAGGCACCAGCTTCGCCTACACCTTCGACGCCACGAACGCCAAGGCGCCGTCCCGGCACAAGACCCAGTACTTCGAGATGTTTGGCCAGTGGGCGCTTTATCACGAAGGCTGGCTGTTGAGCACGAAAGTGAACCGTGCGCCGTGGGAGGCCTTCGGCCCCGCCAATCCCGACCCGCTCAACAACCAGGTGCTCGAGCTCTACGACCTGAACACGGACTTCAGCCAATCCCAGAACCTTGCGGAGGAATATCCGGACAAGGTGAAGGAATTGAAGAAGCTGTTCATCGAGGAGGCGAAGAAGTATCAGGTCTTCCCGATGGACGCCTCGGTGGCGGCCCGCATCATCGCGCCGCGTCCGAACGTCACCGCCGGTCGCTCGGAGTTCGTCTACACCCAACCCATGACCGGTCTGCCCCAGGGCGACTCACCGCTGCTGCTCAACACTTCCTATACCATCACCGCCGACATCGACGTGCCTGAAGGCGGTGCCGAGGGCATGATTCTGACCTCGGGCGGGCGGTTCGCCGGCTACGGCTTTTATCTGCTCAAGGGGAAGCCCGTGTTCCTCTGGAACATGCTGGACCTCAACCGGATCAAGTGGGAAGGCCCCGAAGCGCTGACACCGGGCAAACACAGGGTCGAGTTCGATTTTAAATATGAGGGTAAAGGCGTGGGCACGCTCGCCTACAACAGCATGAGCGGCCTCGCTCGTCCCGGCACCGGCACGCTCAAGGTGGACGGCAAGGCGGTGGCCACCAAAAAGATGGAGAAAACGGTGCCCATGATTCTTCAGTGGGACGAAGCCTTCGACATCGGCTCCGACACGCTCACGGGTGTGAACGACGCCGACTACAAGCCGCCGTTCCCGCTCACAGCCAAGCTCGACAAGCTGACGATCAAAGTGGACCGGCCGCAGTTGTCGCCCGAGGACATCAAGAAACTCCAAGCGGCCATGCGCAACAACAAGATGAGCGAGTAATTTCGTTTCGGCGGTAAGCCGTGCGGGCCGTGTCTTTCTAGACACGACCTGCGAATTCACCGTCGATGTTCCAAAGGTTCAGAGGGGACAAACCAATGAGATGCATTCTGTTTGGCGAGGTGCGCATCGCGATCATCGCGGCGACGGCAGTGGCCGGGATTTACTACGGATGAGTACCGCGATACCGCCGGCCATCGAGATACCGAACAAGGTCGAGACGTGCGTTGGCATGCTGCAGTTCATCGATGGCTTCCCGTACAAGGCCACGAGTGAAAAGCGCTACCACAACCTCGACTTCCAGCGGCCCCGGGCAGAATGCCCTGCGCGCGCTTCACATTAAGAGAAGCTAGCGGAGAGGGGCAACCCAGGCCGGATTTGGGACAATAACGAACAACCGACGGGAGGTTTACATGAACGGCGGGCGAGTTAACATTCTAGCGAGCCAGCGTCTCGCCGCGATCATTTTCCTATCTGCTAGTGCGTTTGCGGCGGGTCCGGCGGGCGCCGGGGGCCTCATCGCCTACGAGGTCGGGACGGCCGACGTTGGGCTGGCCTCGGCGGGCTACAACGCGCGCGCACAAGATCCCTCAACGGTGCTGACCAACCCGGCCGGCATGACGCGGCTGGAGGGGACACAGTTCCTCGCGGCCGGTCAACTGGATTACGGCTGGACCGAGTTCTCGATCGGCGCGGGCACCTCGCCGGCGCTCGGTAGTGGCGACGGGGGCAACGCGTTCGGGTCGGACGGCTGGTTCTTCGGCGGTGGTGGTTTCCTGAGCTACAGTGTGTCGCCCGAACTCAAGGTCGGGTTCGCGTTGACCGGCAACTTCGGCGCGCCCCTCGACTACGACGACACCTGGGTAGGGCGCTATTACGTGCAAGAGGCGACGCTGCTCGGGCTTTCGTTGCTGCCCTCGATTGCCTACCAGGTGACGGACAAGCTCTCGCTCGGGGCGAGCCTGAATGCCCTCTACGGCATCTACGAGAACCAGGTGGCGATCAACAACGTCAACCCCGTCTTTGGCGACGGTCAGCTCAAGCTCGACGACAACACCTGGGGCTGGGGTGCCAATCTCGGCCTGCTCTATGAGCTCACCCCGGGCACGCGGCTGGGGTTGACCTGGAACTCGCAGGTCGACCTCGACTTCGACGCGCCGGCGGAGTTCTCTAACCTGGCGCCGGGTCTTAACACGGTGCTCCGCAACCGCGGGCTGCTCAACTCGAGCATCAAGGTCGGCATCAAGGTTCCGCAGCAGGTGATGGGCAGCGTCTTCGCCCAGGTAAATGACCGCTGGGCGCTGCTCGCCAGCGTCGGCTGGCAGCAATGGTCGAAGTTCGGCCAGGTGCAGCTCGGCGTCGACAATACGACCAACCCCACCAGCGTGACCACGAGCCTCGATTTCAAGGACACTTGGCACGGTGCGCTGGGCGCGCAATACCGGCTGAGCGAGCTGTGGCTACTCAACTTCGGCCTCGCTTACGACTCGGGGTTTCAGAGCGGCTCAAATGCCTCGCCGCTGCTGCCGGCGAACTCGGCCTGGCGGTTCGGGCTGGGTGGCCAGCACCAGTTGAGCAAGACTTCCTATTGGGGCTTGGCGGCGGAGTACCTGTACGGCGGATCGCTTGACACCAACCTGCAGAGTGAACTGCCGGTCGCGCTGGGAGGGCGCGGTGATCTCGTCGGCTCGTATGACGGTATCGCCACCCTCTTCCTCGCCGCGTATTTCAACTGGACGTTTTAAGTGCATCCGGATCACGTGCCGACTCGGTGCCTGCCATTTGCGTGAGCAGGGGGGCGTTTACATGAGCAGGTCGGGGATTTTGAAGCTAAAGACGGCAGTCGCCGCTGGGCATCATGTTTTGACCCGCTCGTGCGCTTAGCCAGGAACTGGTAACCCAACAGGAGGCTGCAATTGTCGGCCACGAAGGTAGTTCACCAGCGCTAGGCTCAAAATTCGGTACCCGCGTTGCCGCGGGTTCAAATGCTCCGCAGTTACGGAGAGTGTTTTGAAGAAGTGAGCGATACGCCTAAAGGTCGCTTCGACGGACTCGGATTGGGCATGGGTACTGCTGATGGTCAATCGGGTTTGCTCCGCCTATTGCGTCTGTTTGGCAATGGCCTAGAGCATCAGCGGCCGACTGGCGAGCCCCTCGGCATGCTGGTCAGGACTGGCAAGCCGCACGAACACGCTCCACCGGTTGTAGCGGTGTGCGGTGGTGCGGCCCATGAATCGACACCGGTTATCTCGAAGATGCGAGACATCGCAGAGCTTTTGCTTGTTGCGTTCACACTCGTGGCAGGGTGGTCCGCTGTGTGTGCGCAGGACATCGAGCCGCGTGCGTACTCCAATGCCCCGGTGGGGGTGAACTTCCTGATCGCGGGCTACGCGTATACGCAGGGCGGGGTGGCGTTCGACTCCGCCCTGCCGGTGAAAAACCCTCAGCTCAAGACGTCCAGCGCGGTTTTCGCGTATGCCCGGGTCGTTAATCTGTGGGGCAAGTCCGGCAAGCTCAGCGCGATCGTGCCCTACACGTGGCTGTCGGGATCGGCGGACTTCGCCGGCCAAACCATTCAGCGCGAGGTCGATGGTCTCGCCGATTCCAGGTTTCGGCTGTCGGTCAACCTGTACGGGGCGCCCGCACTCAGGTTGAAGGAATTCGCCGATTACAAGCAAGACCTGATCATCGGTGCGAGCCTTGAGATGTCGGCACCCACGGGCCAGTACGATGACAGCCGGTTGGTCAACATTGGCACCAACCGGTGGTCGTTTAAGCCCGAGGTGGGCGTTTCCAAGGCTTTGGGTCCGTGGACGCTGGAGGTCGCCGCCGCGGCGACTGTGTACACTGACAACCAGGATTTCTTCGGCGGCAACAAACGCTCGCAGGAGCCACTCTATTCGGTGCAGGGGCATGCGATTTACGGCTTTCGCTCGGGTATCTGGGCTTCGATCGACGCCACTTACTTCACAGGCGGACGAACCACCGTCGGCGGCACGCGCAACGACGATCTGCAGCAGAACTGGCGCGTGGGCGGTACGCTGGCGTTACCGGTGGATCGCCGCAACTCCATTAAGCTCTACGGGAGCAGCGGGGTGTCGGCACGCACCGGAAACAGTTACGATTTGATCGGGATTGCCTGGCAATACCGCTGGGGCGCGGGGCTCTGACCCAGGGTGCGACGCTGGGGTCGTTCTAGAGAGGTGAGCACATCATGTGCCCTTTGACGTGGTTTCGGCGTGTAGGACCAAGATCCGATTTCCTACCACGGGGAATCCGTTTACACTCGGGCGAGGACTGAGCAAGAATAGCGAGAGGGGCGCAAACATGAAACGATATCTGCTGTTGATTCTGGCGGGGCTGAGCACGATGCTCGGTGTCGGGGTGGCCGATGGGAAGGAATGCGGGGGTGTCTCCTTCCCCGAGCAGGTACAGGCCGAGGGCACGACGCTCAAGCTCAACGGCCTTGGCCTGCGGCAGGCGACGTTTATGAAGGTCGACGTTTACGTCGCCGCGCTCTATGTCGCGCAAACGTCCAGCGATGCGGACGCCATCCTCGAATCGAATGCTCCCAAGGAGATCATCCTCCACTTCGTTCGCGACGTGGAACGCGGCGATCTCAGCAAGGGCTGGGACGAGGGCTTCGAGAAAAACGCCAAGGGCGAGCTTCCGGCGCTAGAGGAGCGTATCGAGGCATTCAAGGGGTTGATGGCGGACATGAAGACCGGCCAGCAACTGAGCTTCGTGCACAAACCGGGCGAGGGCGTTCAGGTGGATGTCGACGGCACGGTCAAGGGGACGATCGAGGGCGATGACTTTGCGCGGGCGCTGTTCTCCATTTGGCTCGGTTCGTCGCCGCCGAATCCGGGGTTGAAGGCCGGAGTGCTCGGCGGCGAGTGCGGATAAGCCTGTCGTGGTGTCGATAAACTCAGCGAAAGTGCTGACGTCAGTTAATGGCTTAGGAGATAAACCATGCGCGCTGATCGTGTGATTGCCTGCTTTGTCGCCGCCGTGCTGATCGCAGGCTGCGCCGGACCCATCAGAAAGGATGCCGTCCCGCTGGACCTCACGACGCAGGCCGTGGTGCCGGGCCTGGCGGAGGTGCGCTACCGCGCCGGCATCGACAAGAAGGCGATCCTGAAAGAGGGCATGGACTCCTTCCGGCGCGAGCAGGCCTATCTGCAATCTCGCGGACACACGGGGCCAATTCCGCCCGCAATCTTCCTCGCAGTGTCGGGCGGCGGTGACAACGGTGCCTTCGGAGCCGGGCTTCTCAACGGCTGGACCGCCGCCGGCACCCGGCCGGAGTTCAAGCTGGTGACTGGGATCAGCACCGGCGCGCTGATCGCCCCGTTTGCCTTCCTCGGACCGGCATACGACGACGAGCTCCGGGAGTTCTACACCTCCGTAACCCCGGCCGACATCCTGAAGATGCGCTCGTTCCTCGCCGTGATCACCAGCGACGCCGTGGCCGACAACGCACCGCTCTGGAAACTGGTGGAGAAACAGGTGGACCGAGCGGTGCTTGATGCCATCGCCGCCGAGTACCAAAAGGGCCGGCTACTGCTCGTCGCCACCGTGGATCTGGACGCCCGCCAGGCTGTGCTCTGGAACATGACGAAGATTGCCGCCAGCCAGGATCCGAAGGCGCTCGACCTGTTCCGCTCCGTCATGATCGCCTCCGCCGCGATTCCGGGCACTTTCCCCCCGGTGATGATCGACGTCGAGGCCAACGGTGAGCGCTACCAGGTGATGCACGTGGACGGCGGCACCATGGCGCAGGTCTTTGTCTATCCACCCTCGCTCCACGTAAAGGAGACGGAGGAGAAAGCTCGCTTAACCCGGGAGCGCAAGGTCTACATCATCCGTAATGCGCGCCTGGACCCCGAGTGGGCGCAGGTGGAGCGCAGGACCATGAGCATCGCCGGGCGGGCTATCTCCTCGCTCATCCACACCCAGGGTATCGGTAACCTCTATATGATCTACTCGACTAGCCAGCGCGATGGCGTGGACTACAACCTGGCCTACATCCCCGCGAGCTTCAAGGTCCTACACAAAGAGGAGTTCGACACCGACTACATGCGTGCGCTGTTCCAGACTGGCTTTGATCTGGCGGCGCAGGGCTATCCGTGGCAAAAGACGCCACCGGGCTATTGAGGTTGAGGGAGACCTCGCCCTCGGTGCGTAGGGAAGGGGCGGCGCGCGATGATGG
>JBAPTW010000220.1:0-1790 GCA_049282355.1 Gammaproteobacteria bacterium
CTCGCAGTCATTTTTACTTGCCCCGTCTTGGCGCGTAATCGCTTCAGGCGCCAAAGGTAAAACAGTCCGAAGCTCGGGGTGCACCAACACCGCACCTAATGACCGTAAAAGATCTCAAGCAAAGCACTCGACAACGGTTTGTCGCGATCGAGTTCGATTACCCTAACCCAAAACTGGAAAAGCGGATTATTATGCACGAGAGTGGTCTTGATGCGGAACTGGCGGGCCAGCTCGTACAGTTTGCGCGCATGACACGCAACCTCAAAGGTAATGGGCTTGATGAAGGTGCCAGCACCAGACTTTTGGTCCACACCGGTAAATTGATTGCCACCAACATTGAGCCGTTGACGGCTTGCCGGGCCTGTATCTCTGACGCACTGACCGACGATCCGGAAATGATAACGGCCCTCAATGAGCTCTCTGCCTCCATTTTTTGAGAAACCGTTTAGTGTTAAGCACGTTGCAGCTTTTTTCCCTGATGTGGCGGCACCGCTTTTACCTTTCCACTGGGAGCTTCGCTGACCATCAGGGGTCGCATTGTGCTTAGCAAATTTTGCATGAGGTGTTTATTGACAAGTTCCTCGCGGGCCAGCAGCGACTTCATATAAGCGCGCTGCGTTGGCATACTGAAGCACGCCGGGCAGCTGTCACTTACGACCGGCAACCCTCCTTGCCGAGCAAACGCGGCACACTGGCGTTCACGTACATAGGCCAGCGGGCGAATCACGCGAATATCCCCCGCATCGCAAACATAATGGGCTTTCATGGTCTGTAAGCGTCCGCCATGAAAAGCCGACATCAGAAAGCTTTCCGCCAAGTCGTCCAGATGTTGGCCGAGCGCCACGACATTGTAGTGTTGCTCACGGGCTGTGGTGTACATTATGCCGCGCTTCATGCGGGCGCAGTAGGCACAAAACGAGGTGCCCTCCATATGTGCCTTGGCCTCCTCAGCGATGGGCTGACTGCGGTAGAAATAGGGCATGCCGAGCCGGGCCATGTAGGGCTTGAGAGAGGCGGGGTTAAATCCATCAATTTGCGGATCTACAGTGATGGCCGCGAGCGCAAAGCGAACCGGTGCGTAGCGGTTGAGATGGCGCAGGATGTGCACTAGCGACAGTGAATCCTTCCCCCCGGAAACCGCCACCAGGATCCGGTCACCATTTTGAATCATGCCATAGTCTCCAATGGCACGGCCAACCGGTCGCACAAGAGACTTCGGCGGTGTGATCTCCGGGGCACAGTTTCGTGCGGCGCAGCCGCGCTCTTCGGAACGGTCCATATTGGGATCATGCCTTCGTTAGTCGCTCAACGGTATAATTTTCAATAACGCTTACCCCTGGAATTCTTACTTTGCGAGAGAAACTTCGCAACATTGCGATCATCGCGCATGTCGATCATGGCAAGACGACGCTCATCGATCGCTTGCTCCAGCAGTCGGGAACATTGGACGCGCGCAGCCCTCAGGTTGAGCGTGTGCTCGATTCCAATGAGCTCGAACGGGAACGGGGAATAACCATCTTATCGAAGGCGACGGCCATTCGCTGGCAAGACTATCGAATCAACATAGTCGACACTCCCGGACATGCCGACTTTGGCGGTGAAGTAGAGCGGGTGCTGTCCATGGTCGAGGCCGTCTTGCTGCTGGTTGATGCCGTCGAAGGACCGATGCCGCAAACCCGCTTCGTCACCCAGAAGGCGTTCGCTCAGGGCCTCAATCCCATCGTGGTCATCAACAAAATGGACCGCCCGGGCGCTCGCCCGGGTTGGGTCGTCGATCAGACCTTCGATCT
>JBAPTW010000221.1:0-8351 GCA_049282355.1 Gammaproteobacteria bacterium
CGTGTGTTACCCACTGAAGAAGATCTGCAACGGGCCGCGGCCGTGCTCAATGCCGGCAAGAAAGTAGCGATGTTGGTCGGTGCCGGGGCATTGCACGCCACCGAAGAGGTCATCGCGGTGGCCGATCGGCTCGGGGCGGGAGTGGCCAAAGCGCTCCTCGGTAAGGCCGCGGTCCCAGACGACCTGCCCTTTGTCACCGGCGCCATTGGCCTGCTCGGCACCAAACCGAGCTGGGATATGATGACCGACTGCGACACTTTGCTCATGGTGGGATCGCGCTTTCCCTACTCGGAGTTCCTTCCCGAGGAAGGACAAGCCCGTGGCGTGCAGATCGATCTCGACGCCCGCATGCTGAGCCTACGCTATCCGATGGAGGTCAACTTGGTCGGTGACAGTGCACAGACACTGCGGGCATTGCTGCCACTACTGGAAGAAAAGAAAGATCCGGCCTGGCGTTACGAGATAGAACACAATGTCGCGGAATGGTGGCGCGTGCTCGAAGCCCGTGCGATGAATGATGCTAATCCTATCAATCCGCAACGGGTATTTTGGGAGCTCTCGCCGCGCCTGCCAGACGGCTGCATTTTAGCCTCCGATTCCGGATCCGCCGCGAACTGGTATGCCCGCGATCTGAAAATTCGTCGGGGCATGATGGCCTCGCTTTCCGGCGGGCTTGCCACGATGGGTCCGGGAGTACCTTACGCTATCGCTGCCAAATTCGCCTTTCCCGAGCGACCGGTGATCGCCTTGGTGGGCGACGGCGCCATGCAGATGAACGGCAACGGCGAGCTCGTCACTATCGTCAAGTATTGGAAGCAGTGGCGTGATCCACGGCTCATCATCATGGTGCTGAATAACCGCGATCTGAATCAGGTGACCTGGGAACAGCGCGCGCTGGCGGGCGATCCGAAATTTGAGGCCTCTCAGAATTTGCCTGATTTTCCCTATGCTCGCTACGCCGAGCTTATCGGCTTGCAAGGCATTAGAGTCACCGACCCCAATGCCGTCGGGCCCGCCTGGGACCAAGCGCTAGCGGCCGATCGCCCGGTGGTCATCGAGGCCTACACCGATCCGGACGTACCGCCTTTGCCGCCGCACATCCACTTTGACCAGGCCCGTGCCTACATGTCGGCGCTGTTCAAAGGCGACCCAGATGCCATGGGCATTATTAAGGCCTCCGCCAAGGAGTTCATCGACCAACTGTTGCCGCCTGAACCGCGCAAGGACTAGCGCCAGCCCCGAGGCTGTAGGTATGCCGCGAACAGCGGTAGCGAAAAGCGCACGGTGGCGAAACAGGATTATCGCAACGATCTCGTTGAGCCGCTGTGCATACTTATAGGGAATGTCACGTGGTCCGGAATAGGCTTGTTGAGACACGCCGTGAATACCTGCATCGCTACGCAATCCTGCTTCGCTTGCAGGGCCAGGGCTCGCCATCCGTGGCGAGCCCGTGCGACCGGCAGAAGTGCCACCGGCACTTCTGCTGGACCGGTCTTACCCCTGTAGGCTCGTGCGCCGCCGTCCTGGCGGCACACGGTCTCGACAAGCCCATGCTCAACCACGTCCCCCACAGGAGTCTCACTAAAACGAAGGTGTGAGTAACATTGGGCATGGGGAATATCCCTAATAGCCGCCAGCATTTGGGAATCCTATTGTTGACATGATCCCGGCGCGTTCCCTATTGCGCCCCCCGGAAGTTTCCTTCGTGGCACATGTGTCAAGCGCTGCTTGCCTCCAGGGGTATCCCCTTGCTGCTGCGCGCGTTCAAATGGCTCGGTCTGTTGATATTGGTCGTGCTGGTGACGGCAGCGGCGGCCGTGGCGCTTATCGATTGGGGATTCCTGAAAGAACCGATTGAGAGCCGTGTGAGCCGTTTAATCGGCCGACAAGTGACCATTGCGGGCGGTATCGATATCGACTTGGCGCTGCACCCTAGGCTCATCGCCCGCCGCGTCCGCCTTGCCAACGCCGACTGGAGCGATGAGCCGTACATGCTCGAAGTCGAGACACTTGCCGTCACCTTTGACCCGCTCGACTGGCTGACAGGCACCCTCGGGATCGACGAGATACGCATCGAGCAGCCGCGGCTACGGCTAGAGCGCGCTTCGCGTCAGCGCGCCAACTGGCAATTTGCGCTCGATAACGAGGGTCCCTCCGAGGCAGATAAGCCGCAGCAAGAAGAGGCATTACCGGTGGACGTCAGCGAGCTGACGATCGCCGACGCCAGCATCTATTTTCGCGACCGCATGACCGACCGGGAGCTGACACTGAGCTTCGATAAGCTGCACCTGAAACGCCAGGGTGAGGATTTGGCGCTCAACGCAGCGGGCAAGGTTGGCAAGCAACCCTTTCAACTTCAGGCCACAGGTGGCACCTGGGAGCGCCTGTTGGCGGAGGAATCGGCCTATCCCCTCAAGGTGCAACTACGCTCAGAGCAAACAGAGCTTCGTGTGCAAGGGCATGTTGCCGAGCCGCTTGCGTTTGCTGGCGTACACCTCGATGTTGCTCTCGAAGGCAAGGAGCTGTCACGCTGGTCAGAGCTGGCTGGCATGGAGCTACCCGAGCTGCCGGTTTTCAAGTTAAGGGGAATCTTGTCTGGCGGTGAGGGCATTTGGCGGCTGTCCGATCTGCAATCCCACCTTAAGACCAGTGATCTAGGCGGCAACATCGTTCTCAACAATAACCGCTCCCCACCCCGGATCGAAGGGAAGCTGCACTCGAGCACGCTCGACGTGAAGGAGCTGCAGGCGGCCTTGCCCGAAAAGGATCAACCACAAGGATTTAGTCTGCCCCCGTTGGGTGAGCTGCAAACCCATCTTGAGTATGCTGCCGAGCAGCTGGTCCTGCCTCAAATGTCGGAGCCGGTAAAGGACGTGGCCGGCACCGTGGTGGTGAAGCAAGGGACTTTATACCTGCGCGATTTCGGATTCGATTTGGGCGGCGGACGCATTCGCGCCGAAGCCAAGTTATCCGAGGGCGCGCAGACCGTTCGGGGGCAGGCCGCGATCGAGTTGAGCGAGGTGAGCCTAGCGCAAGTGAGTCAACGTTTGGAACAGCCGATGAAGGCGCCCGGCACGCTCGAGGGTCGACTGCAGTCAAGCATCACCTTCCCCGCCAAGAAACATACGCCCTATCAGACGTTGTTGCGCCAGTTGCGTATCGAAGACGGGGCGCTCACCTATAGTAAAGCGTCGGAAAATACCCATGTGATACTGCGCCCACGCACGGTGGGCGCGGCCAATGGAGAGCCGCGGGTACGAGTCGCTGCCGAGGGGCGTTACCGCGGCTCGCCAATCCAGCTCACGCTGCGGGGGGACCCCCTAGCACAGCTGCTGACCGATCGCGCTGACTACACCATCGAGGCCGATCTCGAGTCTCGCAGCGTTCGAGCTCATGTGACGAGCTCTTGGGGCAACGTCACCGAGTTCGAGCAACTTGCCTTTCGATTTAATCTCCAGATAGAGAACACCGCTGATCTAGAGCCCTGGATACCCACCTCGTTGCCCCCACTGCCGGCGGTGCGGCTGACGGGGAAGGTCCAACACAACAAGGATACCTGGACGGTCAAAAAGCTCGACGCTGCTATCGGCGACACCGCTTTCACTGGCTCGCTTGCGGTGGAGATGGGCAGGCGTCCTTATGTTGAAGCCCGCCTCGATGCCGAGCGTATCGTATTGGCTGATCTGCTGACACCTGAGCCATCCACGGCGGAAGACTCGGATCAGGCGGCCACCGCGGCTTCGCCGAGCGCGGCCGTGCGCACACTGCAGCAATTCGACGGCAAGCTCAACATGCAAGCCGAAAGCGTCATCATCTCCAAGCCCCGTGTGCTTCACGATGTCGCGCTCACAGCCATACTGGAGAAAGGACAGCTGCAAGTGACGCAGCTAGACCTTGAAATTGCCGACGGGACGCTACGCGCCAGCGGCGCGCTTGATGCTGGCGCGCGACCGGTTCAGGGGCAACTGAATGTCGCCCTAGATGACATCCACACCGCCCAGCTGTGGGACGCGTTCACCCGCCTCGAAGAAAATCTCGGCACCGCCTCCGGCGAGCTGCATCTTCACGCCACCGCGGCCGAGCCAAAAGCGCAAGCGAGCGCTCTGCCACTGCCCTTTCTGGGACGTCTGACGATAAACGACACGCACTTGCACTTCGTGGACGTGTCGAGCGCAACCGACTTGAATGTGACGCTACGCACCCAGGGCCTGGAGGACGGTTCTCAGCGCAGTCTGATGACCGGGCAGGGTCGCTACCGCAATAGACCCTTTCGGCTCAATTTTACCGCAGACCCACTGCTCGATCTGCGTGACCCGCAGGCGCCCTATGGGCTCGAGATGGCACTTGAGCTCGCGGACACGGAAATCAAGGCGCAAGGAACCCTGCAGCAGCCGCTTGCGCTCAAGGGAATGGATCTGACGGTATCCCTGCAGGGCCCTGACCCACGTCGCTTGTATCCGCTCCTGGGTATTCCCCTGCCCTCTTTACCTCCCTATAGCCTGCAAGGACAACTCGTGCGCCACGATGCGCGCTGGCAGCTGTCGGATTTGGTCGGCCGAGTGGGTGACAGCGATCTCAAGGGTGAGGTAAAGATCGATGTCAGCAGTGTGCGCCCCGAAATCATCGCCGATCTTCAGTCCAACCGGCTCGATCTCGACGACCTCGGCGGGCTGGTGGGCGCCACACCGGGGACCGGTGCCGATGAGACCATCTCACCCCAGCAGCGACGCCGAGCCAGGCAAAAGGCCGAGAGTCCAAAACTGCTACCGTCCACGCCGATAAACCTTCAGCGTTTGCAAACGGTAACGGCGCGTGTCGCCTACCACGGCGACAAAGTCACGGCGAAAGGGCTACCGCTCGATGATCTCACCATAAAATACCGTCTCCAAGACGGCAACATGGTTTTTGCTCCGGTGGAGTTTGGGATCGGGTCCGGAACGGTAGGGTTGAAGCTGATGTTCGATATCCGGGAGCAACCGATGCAGGGAACGCTCGAAGCCACTATCGAACAGGTGAACCTGCGCCGCGCCTTGCGTAATATCGACATCGCCGATGAGAGTATGGGCGTAGTTGGCGGGCGTGCCAAATTCTGGATAAAGGGCAACTCGGTGGCCGATCTGCTCGGCAGCGCTGACGGTGGCATGATGATGCTGATGACAGGCGGCAAGCTGGACGCGCTGCTGGTCGAGCTGGCGGGGCTCGATGCGGGCGAAGCGCTGCTCGCTTGGCTGGGTGAACCAGACCCCGTCCCCATCGACTGCGCCTATGCGGATCTGCAAAGTCGCTCCGGAGTATTGAAGGTGAAGACTTTTATGATAGATTCGCAGGATACGCTGTTTCTGGTCGATGGGAAGATTGACCTTCGCCAGGAGCGCTTGGATTTAGTGATACATCCCCATCCCAAGGATACCGGCGGACCGGCAGCACCCTCGCCGCTGTCCATTCGCGGCTCATTCAAAGATCCGGATTTGGAGGTGGATATGGGCTCAGTGGCCGCCCGCGCCACCGCTGCCGTAGCACTAAGTGTGCTGGCCGCGCCGATAGCCGCCCTCATGCCCCTGCTCGACCCCGAGGAAGGTGAAAATAGCCCTTACTGCAGCGGGCTGGTTGAGCGCATTCAACAAGCGAAATGATCCAGCGTCACTTACGTTTCTTGTTCGCAGCGTTCCCTGCGTGGCTTCGGCCTCGTGTAGCGTCGTTTTTGGCTATGCTGGTGTTGCTTGGCTGCGCCGTTCCCCCGGCCGATGAAGCGGTGACAAAGCGCAATTCGCAGCTGGCACTCGAAATGAAAGTCAAGGGGGCATTGGTCGCGGAGCCGTCACTTGCCGCCGCTGCTATCGAAGTGACCTCCAGCGACCACACTGTGACCCTCGGCGGCTTTGTCGAAACGCAAACGCAACGCCAACGCGCTGCCGAGGTGGCGCACGAAGTGGCCGGGGTAAAGAAGATCGTCAACAACATCACGGTCAAGTAGCTTTTCTCAGCTGAGATCTCGCCGCTAGGTATAGTGGCCCCCGAAACCGAACCACGCATTAAGATGAGAGTAAGGTCCCGTGGCAAGAGTTGGAAGGGCAACGGCATGAGTAAGACTATCACGACCCAGCTGAAAGCAGCGGTCGCCTTGAAAGCCTTGAAGGGCGAAAAGACGCAGGCCCAGATTGCCAGCGATAACGAGGTTCATCCGAACCAATTGAGCACATGGAAGCAAGAAGCGTAAGCGATATTGGTTGAGGCGTTCTCAAACAAGCGAGGCCGCAAAGCGCGGGAAGAACGGTGCTATGATTTCCATCATCTCGCTTTGTGCTAGCAACACTTGCTTTCCAGCATCACGCCAAGCCTGGAGCAAATACGATCCGTTGCCGTTTCCCTAGAATAGAATATTCATCGTCTTCTCATTGCGGCATGGCAAAGCCGCTTCAGATCAACTTCTTGTACCGCTCCGACATCTGGCCGAGGCCTGCCAGCGAGGTTGATCCCATCTTGCGAATCACTTGTGCTCGATAAAACTCGACAGTTCGGTAACTGATACCGAGTGCCGTCCCAATCTGCTTATTAGTACGGCCAGTAAGTAATATTTCCATCACCTCCCGCTCACGGGGAGTAAGCTGTCGGTAACGTTCAACCCAGACGAATTTCTCCAGCGCTTTCTCACGCCGGCTCCGGCTCTCCTCCATCGCCAGGTTAATGCGGTCAAGCAATCCCTGATCATCGAAGGGTTTTTCGACGAAATCCATGGCTCCTGCCCGCAGGGCCCTCACGGCCGCCGAGATGCTGCCGTGCCCAGAGATAAAGATGATCGGAATGTCCATCTTCTTGGCTGCCAGCAACGCCTGAAGCGCCAAGCCTCCCACCTGTGGCATGCGCAGATCAAGCAGCAGACACGCGGGCCACCTGGGTTGATAGGCATCGAGGAATTCCTTCGCCGATCCGTACTCCTTGACGGTAAAACCGGCCGATTGCACTAACACCGCCAAGGATCGGCGGAAACCCGCATCGTCATCCACCATGAACACGGTGGGTACTGTAGGCTCATCTATTTGCGCGGCATCGTGCAGGCAATGCGGCATTAAGTTGACTCTATTGGTAGGGTAAAGTAAAGCTTCACCCCACTATCCGTCCCACAAGTAGCCCAAAGCTTTCTACCATGATTCTCGACGATAGTCCGACTAATGGCGAGCCCGAGGCCACCTGCCTTGGTGGTGTAAAAAGCATCAAACAGGCGGTCAATTGCTGCCTGACGCTTGATCGCTTCCAGTTCCGGCGGCGGCAAGAAACAATTGATCATTTATCCATGATAACGCAGCTTGAAGAATTATCCCTAAGGGATCCTACGCAGCCGCCAGTTCAAGCCCCTGTACGATGAGTTTCTACACCTTTTTACGCATCCGCCATGCGTGCCAGCGTGGGGAAATTCTCCGCATAGGTGGGATGAATGTGCTGCCAGCGGCCAAGCTCTGCCAGCGTGGTGCCCTTTTCGATCAGGTCTAGGAAAACATGCACCAATTCGGCGGTCTCATACCCCACCAACTCGGCGCCCAACAGATGTCCTGTGTCGCGGTCGGCAACGATTTGGTAGAAACCGAGATCATGGCCCCATTCCAGGGCTCGCGCCATGTGCCCAAGCTCCATGCGCGCCGTCGCCGTTCGATAACCCATAGCCTGCGCCTGCTCCAGGCTTAAACCGGCGCGCCCCACTTGCGGCTCGGTGAACACCGCATAGCCAAGCACCCGATCATCGCGACGCCGCCCGCCGCCGTTGAGGAGATCTAGAAGCCGGCGGTAATCCTCCCAGGCCACATGGGTAAATGCCGGTTGCCCGGCCACCTCTCCGATGGCATAAACACTGCGCAAGGTCGTCTCGAACTGGGCACTGACGTTGATATAACCGCGTTCGTCGCGCTCGATGGCGGCACCCTCGAGATTTAACGCCGCCGTGTTCGGTGTGCGCCCGGTCGCCACCAGCAATGCCTCGGCCTCCCAGCGCTGGCCTGCGGATTCGAGGCGAAATGTCGCCTCATTGTAAGCCACCTGCTCAATGCTCGTGTTTTCATGGATGTTGACGCCGTCTCGGCCAAGGGCCTCGCGCAGGATAGCGCTGATGGGCTCGGCCTCGGTGGCAAGGATTCGCTGCCCTTGTTCGAAAATGTGCACTTCGGTGCCGAGCCGGGCGAGCCCTTGCCCTAGCTCCAAACCGATGTAGCCGCCGCCGATCACAGCCGCCCGACGAGGCAAGGCCTCGAGATCCCAAAAATTATGGTCTGTCAGAAAGGGCGTGTCCTGCAAACCGTTGATGGGAGGGATGGCGGCCCGGCTGCCAGTATTGATGACCACCACGGGAGCTGTAAACAGCT
>JBAPTW010000222.1:0-9217 GCA_049282355.1 Gammaproteobacteria bacterium
AGACCGAGCCAGCAGAAGTGCCAGTGGCACTTCTGCCGGTCGCACGGGCTCGCCGTGGATGGCGAGCCCCGGTCCTGCAAGCGACGCAGGATTGCAGAGCGATGCAGGTATTCACGACGTCCCTTGAGGCAAGGCGATTGATTGCCACCTCAGCCGAAATGATGACCATGGCCCGAAATCAAGACCAGGGCCGGCAGAGGCATGAACCGCTACAAGCGCTTAGCAAAATCAGCACCAATCATAGGCCGCCGATTTTCTGCCTCACAGTTACGCGGCGCGCAAGCTCGCGATGGGGGACACGGCGAGAACCGAGCGCGTGCCAAGCAGACCGGCGAGCCCGGCACCGGCTGCGCCACCGAGGATGCCAACTATCCCGAGCCAGGGATCGAGGTGCAGATCGAGCTGGAAAACGGCACTGGCCAACCATTGGCTGAGAACGGTAGCCCCAAGTGTCGCCACGAGACCGGCAAGTAACCCGAGCATCACGAACTCGCTCAGCACGCCAAGCATGACCTTGGTGCGACTGGCGCCGAGGGCGCGCAGGAGCGCCGCTTCGATCTTTCGCTCATCCAGCGTGGCCTGAACCGCGGCGTAGAGCACACCGAGCCCGGCAACGAGGGTAAACAGAAACACATACTGCACCGCGCTTATCGCTTGCTCGACAATCGATCGGGCTTTCTCCAGCAGCGCATCGACGTCCAGCACGGTGATTCCCGGGAATGCCTGCACCAGATTGCCCAGCACCTGCCTTTGGGATGCCGGCAAATGAAGGCTAGTAATATAGGTCGCAGGAAAGCCGTTTAATACACCGGGAGGCAGCAGGACGAAGAAGTTTACCTGGAAAGAATCCCACGCCACGGAGCGCAGGCTTGTCACCGGTCCCTCGATACTTTGACCGGCAACGTCAAAGATCAGCCTATCCCCGAACCGCATTCCCAGGGTCTCGGCTAAGCCCTGCTCTACGGAGAAGGCAGGCATGCGATGCGTTGAGGCGTTCCACCACTGGCCTTGCACCACTTGATTACCGGCCTGTACTTGCTCGCTCCAAGATAAATTAAAATCCCGGGTCGCAAGCCGCTTGGCGCGCGGATCTGAATACTGCGTTGCGGCTATCGGCTGGCCGTTGATTTGCCGCAGCCGGCCACGCACCATAGGGTACAATGTGGGCGGCGAAAGCCCATGCTGTGCCAGGTGGTGTTGCACGGCGTTGACCTCGTCCGGCTGAACGTTGAGTAGGAAGAAATTCGGGGCATCGGCGGGGAACTGCGTTTGCCAGTTCGAGAGCAAGTCGCTGCGTATGAAAGTGAGCACCAGCAATACCAGCAGGCCGACGCCCAAGGCAACGATTTGCAGGACGCTCTCCTGGGGACGCCGCGCTATATTGGCAAGGCCGAAGCGCCAGGCGATCCCCACTCGGCTGCGCAGCCCGGTTAAGCCTTTGACCAGCAGCCTTGCGCTGACGACCAAGAGGATGAGGACTGCCACTGAGCCTCCGAGGACATAGCCGGCAAGTTTCGGCTCTAGGCCGAGCTGATAACCGAGTGCCACGAGAAGCAGGAGGGCGCCGGCATAAGAGGCGCGCATCGTGGCGGGAAAGTAGCCCACATTTCGATGCAGCACTTGGACGGGCGATATCGTTCTTAGCTTCAGCAGCGGCGGCAGAGCGAAGCCGAGCAGCGTGCCGATGCCGACCGCCAGGCCGATGGGGATCGGCTTCCAAGAGGGCGGTGGCAAGTCACCGATGACCAGCCCGGCGAAGAGGTTGCTAAGGACGGCTTCGCCTGCGAATCCCAGAGCGCAACCGGCGACGCCTGCCAAGAGACCCAGAACCAATAGCTGCAGGACGAAAACCTGGGTGACCCATCGGCGGCTGGCACCCAGGGAGCGTAAGATGGCGACGCTGTCGGCGTGGCGTGTCGCATAGCGCCGGGCCGCCAGCGCCACCGCGATGCCGGCAATCAGCACACTGGTGATCGAGGCTAGCCCCAGGTATTGGCTTGCGCGACTGAGTGCGGTGCGAAGCGGCGGGCTCGCTTCGTCGGTTCCCTGAATGCGTTCGCCCGGCTGCAGCGCGCCAGCGAGCTTCTTACGAAAGCTTGCGATTGCCGCCGCGTCACCTGCTAGCAGCAGCCGATGGGTGACGCGGCTAGCCGGTTGCACTAGCTCGGTTTGGGCGACATCGGCGATGTGCATCAAGACTCTCGGGGCAATGTGAAATAGCTCACCGCCGCGATCGGGCTCAAAGGCGAGTATCTCGGCGACGGTCAATTGAGCGGCGCCGACCTGCACCGTTTGGCCGACTCGAAGGCCGAGGGCCGACAGCAGCCGACCGTCGACCCAGACGCTTCCAGGGGAAGGAATGGCCTGGGTAGGGCGTGGCGCTTCGAAGGACGTCTTGGCCACCTCAAGGCGCCCGCGCAAGGGATAGCCCTCACTGACTGCCTTGATCTCCGCCAACTGGAATTGATCACTGTGGGCCAGCATGCTGCGAAAGCTGAGAGTGCGTGCCGTGGCAAGCCCCTGGCGGTGAGCCTCGCGGCTCCATTGGGGATCGATGGGGTTCGATGACGCGAGCAGCAGATCGGAGGCGAGCAGCTCGGCCGCCCCGAGGCGCATTGCCTGCGCCACCCGATCGGTCGAGAAGCCAACGGCAGTGAGAGCGCCTACGGCGATGACTAACGCTGCGGCCATGACTCGAAGCTCACCGGCGGCAAGCTCGTGGCGCAGTAGCCGCAGCCCCAAACGATAGGGACTGAGGGTGGCGGACAAACGGCTGTGAAAGGATTTTGGCAACGTGCCTCCTTTAAGGTGTCAGACGTCCGTTGTCGAGCCTGACGACGCGGTTGCAGGGATCCGCGAGGCAGGGATCATGAGTAACCAGCACCAGCGTTGTTCTCTGTTCACGGTTTAATTCGAACAACAGGTCGGCAACTCCGCCGCCGGTCTTTTGATCCAAGTTTCCCGTCGGCTCATCGGCAAACAGCACTTTTGGCTGGGTCGCAAAGGCGCGGGCAATCGCAACTCGCTGCTGTTCACCACCAGAGAGCTGTCGGGGATAATGCTGGCGGCGGTGTTGCAGCCCGACGCGCTCGAGAATGTCCTCGGCACGTCGCCTGGGGTAGGCGTTTCCAGCGAGCTCCAGCGGTAGCATCACGTTTTCGACAGCAGTGAGGTTGGGCAGTAGCTGGAACGACTGGAACACGAAGCCAACGAGCTGACCTCGCAAAGCGGCCCGGCCGTCTTCGTCGATCGCGGTCAGGTCGTGCCCGTCGAGACGAATGATGCCGCTGGTCGGCAGATCCAATCCGGCCAGCAGCCCGAGCAGGGTGGATTTCCCCGATCCCGAGGCGCCGATGACAGCCACCGTTTCGCCTGCAAAGATAGCGAGATCGACGGCACTGAGAATGGTGAGATCACCCTCGGGGCTCGGTACGCGCTTTTCCACACCGTGGGCTTCCACCACGGGCGAGTTCGATTCCTGAACCTCAAACTGTCGATATTGTCTGGTCACGGTATGGGGTTGCATCAATAAAAACCTCCTGTTGGACCAGGGGGAGGTCAAATGTATCCGAGCCAGGATGAGTGATGAGCTTACTTGGGAGTCAAAGCGCGGGTAAGGGCGCCCAGGAGGCGCATTTCGAGGTCCGCCGGTTTGTCCGGTGGTCGAGCGTTATCCTGCTGCTTATGGCAGTGCTTGGTGTCTTCATTGCCTCGGGTGCCGCCGCGCAGCCGCGGGTGCTATTGGTGCTCGGGGACAGCCTGAGCTCAGCCTTTGGCATCGAGGTGGAGGCGGGGTGGGTAGGGCTGCTGCAGGAGCGGCTCGATCGGCAGGGCAAGGAATATCGCGTCGTCAATGCCAGCATCAGCGGCGATACCACGGCGGCGGGGCTGGCACGCTTGCCCCGCCTGCTGGCTATCCATCGTCCGGCCATCGTGCTGGTGGAGCTTGGCGGAAACGATGGACTGCGGGGGCTCGACCTGGGTGACATGCGCAGCAACTTGGAGGAGATGGTGAGCCAGATCAAGGGAAGCGGCGCGCAGGCTCTGTTGGTCGGTATGCGTATCCCGCCAAATTATGGGCTTGCCTATACCGAACGGTTTCACGGCATCTATCGTGAGGTAGCGGTAAAATTCGGGATCCCGCTGGTGCCGTTTCTGTTGACAGGCGTTGCCGATGACCGCCGGCTTGTGCAGGCGGACGGCATCCATCCGCAAGCCTCGGCCCAAGAAAGGATCTTGGAGAATGTGTGGCCCTACCTTGAGATCCTGCTGTAGTCTGGCGTAATGGAATATCGTCTTGTGCCGTGGGGTGCACTATGCGAATTAGATTGGCTTTGCTTGCCCTTGGCGCGCTCGCACAGAGTGGGTGTGCTGGACTCGGCTACTATGCCCAATCGATCCACGGTCAGCTCAGCCTCCTTGCCAAGCGCAAGCCGATTGCAGCTCTTAGCGAGAGCCCCGAGCTTTCCGAGGAGCGGCGTAACACGCTGCGCACCGTCCTCGATATCCGTTCCTTTGCCAGCGAGGAACTTCGCCTGCCGGACAACGCCAGCTATCGGACATACGCGGAGTTGGGCCGCCCCTATGTGGTTTGGAACGTATTCGCCACTCCGGAATTTTCCCTACAACCGAAGGTGTGGTGTTTTCCCATCGTTGGCTGTGTGAGCTACCGCGGGTACTTCTCCGAGAATCGAGCTGAGGCCTACGCCGAGCAGCTGCGTGGCGCCGGGTTTGACACCTATGTTGGGGGGGTGCGCGCTTTTTCCACCCTGGGCTGGTTTGCGGATCCGGTGCTGAGCACCATGCTCGATCAATCGCCGGCGGCGTTGGCGGCCGTCATCTTCCATGAGCTTGCTCATCAGAGGCTGTATCTCAAGGGGGAGACAGGCTTTAACGAGGCCTTCGCCGTCACCGTTGAGCGCGAGGGCGTGCAGCGGTGGTTACGGGCTCGCGATCGCCTACCAGCGCTCGAGGACTATCGGCGAAAGGGGGTGCAACGTGAAAGTTTCCTCACGCTGATCGACACTACCCGCCGTCAGCTCACGGCGCTGTATCGCCAGCCGATAGAGGCCGAACGCAAACGTCAGCAGAAGGCATTGATCCTTCAAGGTTTGCAACAAGCGGTGGCGCGTAATAAGCTGCTTAGCGAAGCTCGCGACTATGAAAGGTGGCTTGCCTCAGGCTTAAACAACGCCAAATTGGCCTCGGTAGCCACCTATTATGACTTAGTGCCGGCTTTTCAAAGGCTGCTGGCGTTTCAAGAAGATGACTTGGCGGCTTTCTACCGCGCTAGTGAAGTGCTCGCAACGCTTGCCACCGATGAGAGGCGTCTACTGCTGGCGGAGTTGCTGGAAAGCCGGCCGACCGAGCTGGTCGCTCAAGATCCAGCGAGTCAAGAGAACACCGCTCAGCCGCCAACGGGAGTCGGCGGCTAGTGGATTGGTGATCTCGAGTGGGCGCGCACCAGCGTTCGTTTCTTGGCGACTAGCAGCCCATGGCGTTTCTTGACCTCAATGGCAAAGTCGAGCTTATCGATTTCCAGCGCCAGATCTCGATCTTTCGGGTGAAAATGTCGCTGCTCCGGATCGCCGAATTTTGCGGTTTCGGCGCCGATCAGGACGAGCTGGCGAACCGCTTCGCGATCGGGTTGACTGCCCAGCAGTAGGTTGCGAAGGTAGAGCGCGCACTGTTCATCTTCATCCGTACGCAGCTGTCCCTGTGAGCCCATGGCCACCAGCGTGACCACCCGCGGCTCGGCGGCTCGCACCAGCTCGGCAGTGGCGTGAGCAATCAGCAACGAGGCGGCATACAGAGCCTCGCTGTCGCGCACCGCACAGACGCCGACGGTGCCGGCCCGTGTCGATTGAATGAGCGTCTTGCCCTCGAGCGTTGCCTGAGAGAGCTCATAGGGTGAGTTACCGAAGTCAAAGCCGGGGGGCCGTTTTCCGCCGACCTCGCCCATGCACAGCTCGCCGATCCCTGCTGCGCGAAGCGCCAGCGCCGTCTCGGGCTCGGCGGTCAGTACGATCTCTCTGGCGCCACGGGCGAATGCGATGGCGGCGGTGGTAAAGGCCCGAAAGACATCGATAATGATCACCGTTCCAACGGCGCGGCGCGCGCCTTCCACCAGGCTTTCGATGCGAACTTCCATGGAGGGTATGATAGCGTGGTTGGCCTTGGTCATCCTTTTGCCGGGGTCACCCGCTAGCCTGCCGATGCGGCCACAAGCACAGCAAAGAATAGCCGCCCGGCTCGTGACCTGCGTGTGCTCACTCACTTCCCCTCCATGCCAGTTTCGTGAATTTTCACTGGCATTTGGCGCCTTATGATGTTAATGGCATAGAGCATAACTCGTTTCCCTTCGCAATCAACAATAAAAGCAATGGAGTGTAGGGCATGACCAGGCGAATTTTCTTGCAGGTCTGTACGACGGTGGCCGTAATCCTGCCGCTGGTGTTGCCCCGCTTTTTAAAGGCCCAGCCGCTCGCTGCTACCGAAGAAGGCGAGCCGGTCACGTTTCGCTGGCGGGTGCCGGTCGCGCACCTTGAAACAGTGCAACAAAGCTTGTCTTACGAAGGCCGCATCGAGCGCGAAAAGGACACGAAGGGGGCCTGGGCCTTTGTCTTCGTCGGGGTTGCCCTTCTGCCCTATCTGGCCGAATCCATCCTTGAACTGATGCGTCAAGTCGAGCACGGTGGCGTGATCATCGATGCTTGTGGACCCGAAGTTGAAATCGATACGAACAAGCAGATGCCCCACGGTCTGATCATCGTGCGCAACTGCAAGGACACCGACCTGAAGGTGTACCGAGACGAGATCGAAGGCCCGTCGCAGCTTGTTGACTTCATCAAGGAGGCAAGCGGAGCGAAGTGACCTCTCAGCGCTTGCCCCAATCCAAGCGAACGAAGGAGAAGGTTCCTTTTCTGTACTCGGTGTTGCTATTGGCCGTGGTTGCCTGGCCGGCGGCCACACCAGCAGTCGAGCCAAGGGTTGCCCTGGTTATCGGCAACGGCGCCTACAAAGCCGATCCCTTGTCCAACCCCGCCAATGACGCGCGCCTGATGCACAAGACCCTGCAAACCCTCGAGTTCGAGATCATTTTGGAAACTGACGTCGGCGAGAAGCGGATGCGCCGGCTGATCGAGAACTTCGGCGAGCGGCTCAAACAGCCCGGCGCCGTCGGCCTGTTCTACTACTCCGGACACGGCATGCAGGTGAACGGCCGCAACTATATGATTCCGGTGGACGCCGAGATCAGGCGCGAGGTTGACGTGCGGTCGGACGGCGTTTCTGCCAACGAAGTCTTGTGGTGGATGGAGGAGTCGGGCAGCACGCGTAACTTCGTCATCCTCGATGCCTGCCGCGACAACCCGTTCGAGAAGCAGTTTAAGTCAGGGTCAAAAGGATTAGCGAAGATGGACGCCCCCTCCGGCACGCTGATCGCCTATGCCGCTTCGCCGGGGGCGGTTGCGGATCAGGGGCCGATTGGCGGCTATAGCCCGTTCACCGAGGTGTTGGCCGAGGAACTGGTCGCTTCCCGCCTGCCGGCGCTTTCTGTGTTCGACACTGTTACGCGGAAGGTGATCACGCACACTCGGGGTAGCCAAAGGCCCTATGTCGAGGTTTCGGGAGTTGGGGAGTTCTATTTCAGCAGAACGGTTTCCACCCCGCTGCCGCAGCCGCCGAGAACTCTCCAGCCGGGCAGGGTTTTTCGTGACCGGCTTGCCGATAGCACTGAGGCGCCAGAGATGGTGGTGATCCCGGCGGGGGCGTTTCGAATGGGATCGCCAGAGCATGAGAACGGGCGCACTAACGACGAGGGGCCACAGCATCGTGTGACCATTGACCGCCCCTTCGCCATGGGCAAGTATGAGGTCACCTTTGATGACTACGATCGCTTTGCTCGGGCAACGGGCCGTGAGCGCCCGGACGACCGCGGTTGGGGACGGGGCCATCGGCCGGTGATCAATGTCTCCTGGGAAGACGCCACCGCCTATACGGAGTGGCTCTCTCAGGAGACGGGAAAGCGTTATCGGTTGCCGACGGAGGCGGAATGGGAGTATGCGGCGCGAGCGGGGAGCGAGACCCGGTATTGGTGGGGTAATGAGATCGGGCAGAATCGCGCCAACTGTGCCGGCTGCGGCAGTGAATGGGATGGCAAGCAGACGGCCCCCGTGGGCTCATTTGGGGCCAACCCCTTTGGGTTACACGACACCGCGGGCAATGTCTGGGAATGGGTGCAGGACTGTTGGCATGAGAATTATACAGGAGCGCCGTCGGACGGCTCGGCATGGGAAACGGGCGACTGCCGCTACCGTGTGCTCCGGGGCGGCTCCTGGAACCGCGAACCGGGGTTCGTGCGGTCGGCGACCCGGTTCTGGGCCAGGCCGGTCAACCGGAGCTACAACCTGGGTTTCCGCCTCGCCCAGGACCTGTAATTCTTTGCCCTTTGTTCTTTTACCCTTTGCATGTCTGAATGGCTAACACGACGCCCCAGGCTGTCCAGGCCTGTCACGAGCTTCTCTTGTGGTTGATCCCACAGCTCGACAGGTTTCCCCGGGCGCGGCGTTTTACGTTGGGCGAACGACTGGAGGGCGGGCTGATCGAGGTTCTGGAGAGTCTGGTGGAGGCGAGCTATTCTCGTTCGAAGCAGGATGCGCTACGCCAGGCGAACTTGCGCCTGGAGGTCGTGCGTCACTTGTGGCGGTTGGCCCATGAGCTGCGCGTCGTCTCCACGCGACGTTACGAGCATGGCGCGAAACTCATGACTGAGGTGGGGCGACAAGTCGGTGGTTGGCTACGGAGCAGTCTTTAGAGGCGGTGGTGTGCACATGAAACGGCTCGGTGGCATTTGGTCTCAGGTCGTGGACTTTGCGAATCTTTTGCACGCCTACCGTAAGGCGCGGCGTGGTAAAGGACAAAGCCCAGACGTGGCTCGCTTTACACTCGATCTGGAACGGGAGATCCTCGCCCTTCAATGGGAGTTGATGAGCGGAGCGTATCAACCGGGCGCCTATCGGCTGTTTACCGTTTACGAGCGTAAACCTCGCCTCATCGCGGCCGCCCCTTTTCGCGACCGCGTGGTGCACCATGCGGTGATGAACCTTGTCGAGCCGCCCTTGGATCGGACTTTTATCGATGATTCCTATGCCTGCCGACGGGGTAGAGGCACACACGCCGCGGTCACCCGCTATCAGGGATGGGCGCGGTGCTACAC
>JBAPTW010000223.1:0-11484 GCA_049282355.1 Gammaproteobacteria bacterium
TCGGTCGCCCACGATGTGCGCATCACTGAGAAACCCAGCTGGCTCAGCGGCTGGACCGCCACCGGCGAAAAGCTCCTCACCAGCGACACCACCCTGGAAGTGTTCCGCAGAGACTTCCCCGCCGGCACCGTCACCCTCGGCGGCAACGGCGGGCCCTCCGCAAGCAGCATGTACACCCTCTTTATCGCCACCGCCCCGGCACCGGATACACCTGAGGAACCGGAAGGACCAGACGATACCCCTGAGCAACCCACGCCCGTGGTCACCAAGCCAGGTGAGCCCGTGGTCATCAAGCCTTGGGAAGGTGACCGGCCCGCAAGCCTAGAGATCGTGTCTTCGCCCGGCCACGGCCAGGTCCATGTTAACGATGACCGCACCCTAACGTACGAGCCGAACGGCGATTTCAACGGCACTGACGTCTTTAGCTATAAGCTGAAAATGAGTGATGGAAGCATCGCGCTTCGGTCTGCAACCATCGTAGTCGCTTGTGAGGATTGTAGCTCGGACACGATATTCAACGTTTCATGGGACCCGAATGCCGAAGCGGACAAAGTGCAAGGCTACCGAGTCTATGTTGGCGCTACGGCAAGCGATGCTACGACCAAGGTTGCTGACTTATCGATAGCCGCCGCGGACTTCGATGCCTCAGCCCCTGAGGCGAAATTCAATGCCTCGGACGACCTCATCTCTGGGATACCTGGGGAAACGGTTTGCTTTAGAATAACCGCCTACAATGAGGTCGGTGTGTCTGACTACTCCGAGCCCGCCTGTTCCAAGCTTTAGGAGTATCCGATTAGGCTGTCTCGCAGTGCGTCCGCGCGTACTGCTCATCGTGGGCGAGTCGCTGGTTGAAGGGAGGTGACTCGCCCACGTTTGGTTCCCCGCAGTTGGTGTCTTTCATCCGCAACGTTGATTAGCGCTAGTCCCAAGTGAGGGTAATAGAAACTATATCACCTGTAGGCATTTCTCCAGCCGCGGCGGCGGAATGGACGTGTGCGGGTAATCTGGAAATCAAACGAGCGACAACGGACGCACATCCACAACTCATGGCTTATTGCCGGATTACAGGGGCTTCTTGATCATCCTCGAGTCCCTGTTGATTAGGTTCGTCCTTGCTAGATATCTGGGTTTCAGGCGTTGAAAATAACTCTTCGTTTGGGGCCAGATCGCGCCACCATTCGGCCACCATTGCCATCATTGGGCTGCTGGAACCGACAGCAGCCGAAAGTGCCTTTGCATGATATTCGAATCCTACGCGATTCCCCACGGCGTGATAGACCTGAAGTAAACGAAGTCTGTACTCATGCCGCTCGGGGTATTGCTCGACGGCATTCTTGGCTAGCTCTTCAGCCTCGTCGAAGCGCTCAAATGCGAGATGGACGCTAAGAGATGCGAGCGGATCGCCGATTAGACCTCTCCTTCGCAGCGGCGTGTCCTGTGTTATGGTTAACACGTCAATCTCCTTTCGGTGCGAAGACTCTTGAACGGTTGGCAACGGAGCGTCGCTGCTCTTAATGATTGTGGCATACAGCGCCTGTTCTGCGCGTTCGTTCGCTGATTGATCACATGTCGCCTCGCTCTTCCTTGATCTCGGTGATGTATCCCCCAGGGGAGTAGCGTTCCGATGAGATCCTAAATCACTCGATGCTGGCGTGCCTTGCCCATAGCGCAAAGACTCCTTAACGCCTTGCCAGAAGCGGCTCTTATGGTCCCCGCTGGCGAGGAATTGCAGGTGGCGTTTTGCAGATTTTAATGTTTTTGAAGACCCGATCGTGTGGAAATGCGTAACGATCGTGCGGCCTAAAAATGATCGATTTAACCCATCCCAGAAAGGAATCTCCCGAAGCCTCTTTCGACAGATTGCGGCTTGGTCTGTCAAGAAGGAACGAGCACGGCGCGACATGAACGGCCAAACGCGTTCGATCGTAGGATGTATAACACCCAAAAACCCAAGCAATCCCAACACCAGCGTTGCCGTGATTACGGTCAGGACAAATAGCCCGACCGCTTGGCCAACTCTAACGCTAACCTCCGGTTCAGATGAGCGGGCAGTATAAGCTACCGATACATCAGTCACTGCCAATGGTGCAGCACTGTCTGAGGTGCTAGTAATTTCGAACCCCCTATCCAGGGGAGAGGCTCTCGAGGGAGAAACCGTATTGAGTCCTGCGCTCCTGACGTGCGATTTTCCACCAGCGGCCTGTAGCAAACGAAGCGTCCTCAAATCGATATTCTCCGTGAGTGCCAATCCGTTAGTACGCTGGAAATCACGTAGCGCCCGCAGGGTCTGTGGCCCCAGGATTCCATCGACCGGCCCAGGTAAATAATCGAGATCAGTAAGTAATGCTTGCGCCTCTCGCACGGCGCTTTCCTGTGCGTCGATTTCCGACCCTGCTTGCACAAACAAGAGGATGAGGCAGGCTAAGGCTAGCCAACTTTGGTAGCTTCCCGGCTTAATGAAATTGGTTATCATCACCGCCAAATAGATCGATGCATCAGCGATTACGGTACCGCCTGAAAACACTCATTTGCACCTGACGACCCTGTATGTCGCTGTTGTTCCTAAGCTTTTCCCTAGCCCTAGATTTTCCACAAGTACCACACCCCGGCTTATCTTGCACGTATGTTCACCACGTACAAGAATTTTGCGCCGCCGAGCAATGCTGCCAAAGCAACCATTGTTGCTTTTGAAACAGGACCTTAGTGATTGATCCTAGTGTTAAAGGTACACTTACCAGCATATATTGGATACTGCCAGTGAGGACATAGCGCTCTCTGGAGAGATCTCCGATCGAGCAACTTACAGTCCTCAATCTTCGGGGTCAAAACCTAGCAGCTAGCTTGGAAAATACACCTAAAAATCAAGGAGAAGGATATACCACGTGCCTATAACAGAAAGCTTTAGCTGGCGAGCGAGGCTCGGAAACATCGTAGAGGGAGACCGCGCTCAGGTCTTTATTACTGTGCTCATCGCCGTTAATGCAATTACCCTCGGCCTGGAAACTTCAAGGCAAATCACAGACCACATTGGTGCAGTTCTGCTAACGGCCGATCGCATCATTCTCAGTATATTTGTCGTTGAGATTACTCTAAGGATAATTGCCCGGGGGTTTCAGTTCTTCCGCGATCCCTGGAGCTTGTTCGATTTTTCGGTCGTTGCCATTGCTCTCGTGCCAACGACTGACGAGTTGGCGGTGCTTAGAGCTTTGCGCGTGCTGAGGGTGCTTCGACTTATTTCGATTATTCCGCACATGCGTCGCGTCGTGGGCGGACTTCTCGCGGCCATTCCGGGCCTTTCGTCCATCGTGGGCATTCTGATGCTGCTCTTTTACGTGTTCGCGGTGATCGCCACCAAACTCTTTGGGGAGGCATTTCCACAATGGTTCGGCACGCTCGGGAACTCTATGTACACGCTGTTCCAGATCATGACCCTTGAGAGCTGGTCAATGGGCATCGTTAGACCGGTCATGGAGGTTTACGGGCTTGCCTGGCTTTTTTTCGTGCCTTTTATTTTGGCAACGACGTTTACTGTATTGAACTTGTTCATCGCTATTATCGTAAGTGCCATGGAAAATGAGCGGCGTGATGAGGAAGAAAAAACTGTGGCGGCGGTAACCCATGTTTCGGATGAGATGGTTCGCGCCATACATACAGATATGCAGGCGATGCGCAGACAAATGAATGAAATGCATCTGTATTTAGCAAGACTGCAACTGCAAAACGAGATCTCTAGGAACTCCGGCGGACTGGAGTCAAAAGCTCAAATGCCGGTGCCGTAGCCTCAGCTTGGCATCGATTGCTCGTCCTCCAGCGCACCTGCATGCGATATTTCGCAGTGATGCAAAGGTACCGCATGGCGCGGTGCTTGAGAGGTGTTTTGGAAATGCCAAGAGCGCGGGCAATCAGGACGCCTGTTGGCTGAAAGCTTTAGAAGCTGCTTTAAAAACCACTGCGCTTGCCTGAGCTGCGTTGCGCAGCAGCTCAAAATCCTTGTATGTTCGATTTGTGCAAGCATAGAGAGCGCCTGTGCTGCCTTGTACACTAACGCTTTCTGAGGAGGTCAAAAGAAGTGCAATTAATCATGAAAGGATGAGTAGCGAATATCAGCTTGGTGGGCGCAGCCACCTGATCGGCAGCGTGCGAAGAACTCCGCGCACACCCCGCATCAGTGTCGAGAGCAGAGGTTGGCTGGCTATCGAATGTTCGGGTGACCTATCAATTTCTATTGGCCCATTTTCGTCCCATGGATCATAGAAATCCTCTGGCCGGCGGTCATGCATAACAGTCCTCCTCTCGTCATTAAGGTAAAGCATCTGCTTGCATTAAATACCATCACACTATGTCGATGGTATTCACCCTAACCTGCCCCTAATTCGTTGTCAATAGATAGCTTCCGGTGTCGCTACGAGCCGTGGCGTTTACTCTCAGGAGCCTGTATCGCAGCTGTGCGTCAGCCGGCAAAGTTCGGCAAAATACTCGCTTGAATGGCCGTTTCCGTTTTGGGGATCGGGACTAAATATTGAATTGCGATAAACGTGCCGCGAGAAGATAAATCCGTCACGCTGATGGCATGGTTTACCCGCCATTCGATAAGGAGATGGGCACGTGATATATCGCGAAAATCCGGATTGGCGACAATGTCGTTCTGAGGATGCCTTCCCAGCATGTTTTTGCCTTCCTTCAGAAAATACGTAACCCCGTGTTGATCCACAAGAATGGGTGGTGTTGCACCTATTACGCGAAACATGTGCCCGGCGAGCATCAGTTTCAGTTCTCGACCCGCCGGAAGTGGAATTTCGATGGGTTCCCCAAGTGGCAACCGGACGAAATCACGACCGTTAGGGTGTTGTACGATTGGTGTCGGCGCTACCTCATTACGTGCACTGCCGTTATCGTCAACGCCAGCGGTGAGGACTTGGCCCGGCACAGCCTCGCGATGACTGCTGGAATCGGGTTTTCGGAGGCAAATAAGCTCCAGAAGACGCTTTCGAAAAGTCAGATACTGAAGGTACTTCACCAACACAGCGCGTTTGTGTTCGAGATGGCTTAAGCCAGCATGGCGCAAAGATGAGAAAATTGAACGCCAGTCATGGTCTCGTGAAATGGATTTCAGATCGACCTCTTGCCAAAATGCGTCGATGCTGGCCGTGTCTTCCATCGAGCTCACCACTGCCTTGGAGAATCTTCTTAACAACTTGCTTACACTGTGAACTTCCTGCCGTAGTTCCTGGTCAGGCCACGTCAAATATTCCTCAAGCCGGCGAGACGGTACCTTTGTACGGGACGATAAATGCGATACGAATTCACTCAAATTACTTGAGACAATAGTTCCATTGTCCTGTTGTGGCGGTTCATCCACAGCCCAAAATCGAGCTTGCATGCTCACACACCTCCATGCATCAACAGCCTTGTCCCTCACCAGCACGCTACTCCTTTTGCAGGAAGTGCTCGGACCCTTTAATTGACTTCCCCACGATCATGAGCCGCGTCAGCGGCGTGCGGTAATCTTACAAGTCGGAGCATACTTCCGGTGCAATCGCTTCCGTCACGCGGCTGATTTTAATACAAGACCTGTGCCAGTGCTCATTTTTTGCGGCATTTACATTGCGATCATTCGTAACATCAATGGCTTATTAGCGTTTATCTGGCATCGCCATGGTCTTGATCGGTCTACTGCATCGTCGCAAGCCCTGACGCTCGACGACAGCTGATATGCCGCAATCCCGACAATAGGGGCAGCGCACATCTCTACCGGCGTCGCGATTCCCGTCTCAGCGCGCGCTTCTGGCCTCTCCTGCCCAGCGACTGTATCTTTAAGAACCATAGACGATTAAATAGGTGAACACATCTATTCAGCGCAGGCGTTCACTGATGTACGAAGCCTTCTATCAGCTCAGCACCGATCCATTTCGCTCTGGTCCGGAGGAGAAGTTTTTTTTCGAGCACCGCAGCTATGCTCGGGCAAAGGCCTACCTGCACTACGCGCTACTACGACGTGACGGCATCATCATGCTAACGGGGGCTGCGGGCACGGGTAAAACCACCCTTTGCAATGATCTCGTGGCAAGCCTGAACTCACACGAAGTGGCCGTTTATTTCTTAGTTGGCGCCGAAATGAGTGCAGACGATTTTCTACGAGCAGTGGGCTATGCACTGGACTTAGATGTTATGGGCGTTGACAAAGCAACGTTATTGCAGCGGCTCAGGATATTGCTATCGCAAAAGATCGAAGGCGGCGAACAACCCTTGCTCATTGTCGATGAAGCGCAGGAACTCAATACTTCAGCTTTGAGCGAGGTGCGAGTATTAGATAACCTTCGGGGACATGGTCAGTCGCTGCTGCGAGTGTTGTTAGTTGGTAACGAGCAGTTGCGTCAGCGTTTACTCTCCCCTGACCTGTTACAACTGCATCAGCGACTCGTAGCCGCATGTAATCTCGATCCACTTGACAGCGGAGAAACGCAATCTTATGTGCAACATCGGTTGCGCAGCGCGAACTGGCAAGGAAATCCGCAGCTACATGAGGATACTCTGCGTGCTATTCATGAGCTCGCCTCAGGCATCCCTCGCCGAATAAACCTGCTTTGTAACCGCCTGCTGTTGCACGGGAGTTTGGAGCAAAAACCCCTGCTCGAGCAGCAGGACGTTCGGCTCGTCGTCGAAGCACTGCACCACGAGGGATTGATGCTTTCGGCCAGCGCCGACCTACAGACGAATTTAAATCCTTCCTTGCCCTCGCTTCAGACTGTTCATCTGCACGATAACCTTTTGTATAGCAACTCCGAGCACCCGGATACCATCGTGGGCATACCTCGCGGAGTAAATACCGACAGCGAACCGGACCCCGTTCCGACTACACCATTCCTTAACACTACGAGGTTACTAGACGAAATTCAATCCAAACGTGTGTTGGCAGGTCAAACTGACGACGTTTTCGTGCCGGCACTTTCTGAAATGGTTGCAACCCGCCCTGTGCATGTCCAGGCACAGCGTAGAAAGGGAGTGCGTGCCCAACGTCAAGGTGTTCGCGCTGGCGTGCTACTTCTCGCGGTGGCGCTTGTTTTCGTGGTGACCTACACTTTTGAGCCTCAGGTTTTTGGGTTTGTGCGCAGTGAATTCCATTCTTGGCTGCCACAATCATTTTTTTATGAAAATCAATCAGCTGAAGTAAATGATAGACCGCATCCTGTGTTGCAGCAGGAATCTGCCAAACCTCGCGATCCTTAGAAGCTGTTTTTAAGAACGACTGCACTTGCGCGAGCAGCGTTGCAAAATCCTCGTGTACCCCTGGACATTCCGGTTCACCCACCCCATCGCGGGGGCTCGCCCCTTTTTTCGGGATCAGCTTGCCGCTGTTCAAGCTCTTTCCAGACGATTTTGTCTCGCCGCCGCGCGCCCTGCGGCTTCGGCGCTCGCGACATTTCTAAAACAGCTTCTCAAAAAAACGAATTTTGCAGAATTGACTGCCGAATTTTTTTAGATTGCTTGATTTTGCTCAATTGACGAGAGTAATTCAGAAGCCATCGCTGTGGCTACAGCCGTCTCGCCTGCGGCAAATGGCTCGTCCTTGACAGATCATATCTTTATTCGTTATGCTGCGGCGCAGCATTATCATGACTAAGCAACTATTTCACATCATCACCGTGAGAAACTGGGCAAGAGAATTAAGAGCTTGCGGCGAGCGATATGATCGATGGATTACCGTTGGCGACACCAGCACAGACTTCCTTTCCTACCTAATTGCCGTCGTATCGGCAAGCACAGAAGATTCGCTTGAGCACGTTTGCCGGGAAGGTACCCAGTCCTTTGCCATCGTTACGAAAGATAGCAGCAAGGCCACTCCCAATAATGGTATCAATTCCCCTCCTGCTGCCTGCCTACCGGTAAGTCTGCAGTGGCCTGTGTTTGACCTGTGGCACTTACGAACACGGCAGTTGGGTGAAACCATGCAAATGGCGAGCTCTGATATGCAGCACTGGACGCAGCGTTTAATGCGAAGCTGGATCGCAGCCTTAACTGTCGGGAACTCCGTTGCAGCCCAGAGGTTGTTGAAGAAACCGTAGTGAGCGGGGCCCGAGAGTAAGCCGGACGGGCCACGCAGTGACGCAACGTATTCGATTAGACAAGCGAAGCCCGGGCACCACCCAACGCGGCCAACTAACGACCCTCAATGACATATCGTTCTTCCATAACGATCCCTCTTTCGTGTTGCCTCATCGCAGACGATTCTGTTGGCGCTGTGAATGTTTACCTGCGTTTTTGGAACTGCTCCTAGTCTGTCGCCAATAAGCTCAGCGCTAAACGTACGGCGGCTCATAACGGGAATAGAAGAGCACGAGAAGGTCTACTGGCGCCATTTTCCTGGAGCCACCCCTCCCGAGCCAGCCTACCGCTATTCATAATATCATTCCTGATGATCCTGTCGAGCCGCCGCACAACGCCGCTATGGTGGTAACCGTAATAGCTCTGCAAAAAGCGTCTTAAGGGCTTTGAGTAGCATGAGGTCCTAAGTTTGCTAGCGATTAGAGCAGGTGCTTAATGGCTTCGCGCTCTTCTTTCAGTTCTTTCTCTGTTGCTTCCATTTTGCTGCGGCTGAAATCATCGATGGCCAATCCTTGGACAATTTCATACTGACCGTCACGAACCGTGATGGGGAATGAGTAGATCAGGTCCTCACAAATTCCGTAACTTCCATCGGAGGGGATGGACATACTCGCCCAATCTCCCTCACGTGTGCCCCGTACCCAGTCGCGCATGTGCTCGAGCCCTGCGTATCCCGCCGATGCAGCACTAGAACTGCCGCGAGCTTCGATAATCTCTGCCCCGCGCTTTTGCACGCGCGGTATAAATTCATTACGCACCCAGCCTTCATCCACGAGTTCCATCGCGGGCTTACCGTTTACGGTAGTGTGATTCAGATCTGGATATTGGGTAGCGGAGTGATTCCCCCATATCGTCACTTTCTTGACTTCAGTGACCTTCGCTGCCGTTTTCTGCGCTAACTGACTGACAGCACGATTGTGATCCAAGCGGGTCATGGCCGTGAACTGACGAGGATCCAAATCCGGCGCGCTTTTCATTGCAATGAGGGCGTTGGTATTGGCCGGATTTCCGATCACCACAACTTTGACCTTGCGGCTTGCGTGCTCGTTAAGAGCCCTCCCCTGGGGACCAAAAATTTTACCATTTTCGCTCAACAAATCTTTGCGCTCCATTCCTTTTCCACGGGGCTTTGCACCGACCAATAGAGCATAATTGGCGTCTCTGAATGCCACGTTGGGATCATCCGTGGTGATAATGTTATCGACTAGGGGGTAAGCGCAATCGTAAATCTCCATGACCACCCCCTCCAGCGCTCTCTGCGCAGGCGTAATTTCCAGGAGCTGAAGGATGATGGGCTGATCCTCTCCGAGCATTTCTCCAGACGCAATACGAAACAGCAAGGAGTACCCAATTTGCCCAGCTGCACCCGTGACGGCAACACGTACCGGCGTTTTCATCGCATTGTCTCCTCTTTTCTTACTTGTGCTTGTCAATCTCGACATAAATTATCGTTAGTACCCTGTAACGCCGCCTCGCGCTGCGGCGGCATCCCCGAGCGGGACGCGTAACCTTCGTGCGGACCTCGACGCCTGGGCTATCCCCCACGGGGCCGCGCCATCTCAAATCCAGTAAAAGCGTCCTTGTACAGGGTACATGCGGACGATTTTGTGGCGCAGCGTCCCTATAGAGCAACTTCCCTAGGGTACTTGCATGATACCTAAAGATTGAACTGTTTTGGGAGAAAGTCGGAACTCAAAGAAATAGCCGCTCAATTATGATATGTAGTGAAAAAGATACGAACTGTTTCTTGAACGCATTGTCTATTAGTAAGGTGGAGCGTATGCTTTTCTAAATAGATTTTGCTAGCAAGAAGGCATGGACAAGCTCCAAAGATAGAGATGGTCTCGGCTTGGGTGCTAATCCTTAATCAATCTTGTGGGAAGGTGAGGTATTAGGTGGGCCGCTTCAGTCCAGTCGTTTCGGCTGTAGAGCAGCGGATGCGAGCCGCCGACAGCTAGGCCTATACATGGTCTCATGAGATGAACATCGATTCGCAGGTCACTATTACCGGGGCTGTCCTAGGGATGTTCCTAGGGTCCAGAGAAAGGAAAGCTTCTCAGGGATGGCAAAAAGTCACACGGTCACTGCTTAACCAAACCTATTGCGATGCCGCTATATTTCTTTAAGTCGCTTCCCTCATTGACATTAGTCACGGCCTTGCGTCAGCGGGGCTTTAACAGCGTGCAAGGCGCTCATTGTTCGGTCATCGCTTCGCTAACCTGAACTCAGAAACCATGTCATACGGCTCTCTACTGAACGCAGGCAACATTGATTTTATAAGTCGTCTCTACGATACCTACCTTGAGGCACCCGAAAATGTGAACCGCGATTGGCGGTCCTTCTTCGAAAGCTTGTCCAGCATCGCCTCTGACGCTAGGCGCACATTGGAAGGCGAGAGGAGTTTAGAGTCGTTATCGACACTTGCGGGCAAGCAAACCGCTGTCTTGCAGCTCATCAATGCCTATCGTTTCCGTGGTCATCGTCAGGCCAATCTCGATCCTCTAAATCTATATGAGCGGCCGATGGTACCGGATCTGGCGCCACGCTTTCACGGCTTGGTGGAAGCCGATCTGGACAAAGTCTTCAACAGCGGCTCTTTGGTGGGCCCTCCAGAGGCACCTTTACGAGACCTTCTTGCCACCGTTCAAAATACTTACTGTGGGTCGATCGGCGCTGAGTATATGTATCTCACGTCGACGGAGCAAAAACGCTGGATTCAGGCTCGATTAGAAGGTGCGCACGGCCAATATGGGCTAACTCGCGCCAAAAAACGCGATGTCTTAAAGCGGCTCACTGCCGCCACTAAGCTCGAAGAATATCTACACAAGAAATATGTCGGCCAGAAGCGTTTCTCTTTGGAAGGTGCAGAAAGCCTCATTCCGCTCCTTGACGAGCTCATCTTATATTCAGGAAGTCGCCGTGTTGGGGAGATAGTTATCGGCATGGCCCATCGAGGCCGCCTGAACGTGTTAGTCAATATTTTCGGAAAACATCCGAAGGTTTTGTCCGGCGAGTTCGAAGGCAAGGCCAGAGTCGGTAAGGGATCCGGCGATGTGAAATATCATCTCGGGTTCTCATCGGACGTCAACACGTCAAGCGGGCCGATCCACATCGTACTGGCCTTTAACCCTTCGCACCTGGAGATCATCGATCCGGTGGTGGAGGGGTCTGTGCGTGCCCGCCAAGAGCGGCGCAACGACCACGAACGCAATCAAGTTCTACCCGTACTGATTCACGGGGATGCCGCCTTTGCGGGTCAGGGGGTAGTGATGGAAACCCTGAATCTGTCCGAGACGCGAGGCTATGGCACCGGCGGTACCATCCACATTGTGATCAACAATCAAATCGGCTTCACCACGAGTGATCCGTTGGATTCCCGAT
>JBAPTW010000224.1:0-14432 GCA_049282355.1 Gammaproteobacteria bacterium
TGGCAGTCGAAGCCAATGAGGCCAACACAGAAATTTTCTCGTGCAATGAGCTCCTTGGCCTGAACGACTCCTTCCACCATGGCCAGCTGCCAACCATCCAGGCTGATTCCGTGGTGCGCCGAGTGCATCTGCGGACAGTGGAAAACCGTCAATACTTGTCTTGATCCCATGACGTCCTCCTTGACCCCGTGGTGTTGGCCTTAGATTACTCTACACAAAAGGGAGATCACGGTATGTGATGGATTCACCTAGCGCTATGAGCAACCTGGCGCTAAAGAACCCACGCAACGCGGTACTCACCGTACTACTACCAGAGGATTAGAGCGTTAGATAAACGCCACATGAGTAGGGGCCTCGCTCAGGTAGATCGCCATGATGGCGATAGAGCCGCTTTATGACGTTGTATTTTACTAAACTAATCAGAGGGTTGTATTGTATTCACAACTGACATAATGTAAATTTATAAATCTTCGTACGCTCGTGCGGGAAACCCTCTAGACTCAGGCCTGAGTCTACTGACAACAATATGGGCACGGATGCGCATCTCACACGCTCGAAATGCCAGTGGGAGGCGTTATGCCGAAGCACATTATTCGACTCCTTCTCGTCCTCGTTGGGGCGGGCCTTGCATTTTTCGGCCTGCGGGCTGTTTTCATCGACGAGTCCTTTGGGCGTTACGGTCATTTCCGCGCCGACTCCGTCGCTGAGATCGCGGCTTTAACCCCACAGTACAAAGACCCTTCCTATTGCCAGATGTGCCACGTTAAGCGCCATGAGGAATGGTCAGCCGGTCGGCACCAGGTGGTCAAGTGTGAGGTGTGCCATGGTCCCGCCAGGGATCATCCCGCCACGGGAAAGTTGCCGATTCCTGACTACTCCGTGAGCCTGTGCGATGCGTGCCACGAAGCAATGCCGGCAAGGCGCAAATCCCATCCGCAGATCGTGTTGACCGAGCATTTGGGTGGGTCGCTAGGACCCGCGCAGTGTATTGCCTGTCACAATCCTCATTCCCCCCGTATCGCCAGCGAAGGGCAGAGGCCATGAAACACCAACAAGACAATTTTTCGAACGCGAGCGCGCAGGAAAGGGCACGATCCGAGGATGGCAGTCGAGATCGACGTGAGTTCTTGCGTACATTAGGGCGGGCGGTTACCTACACCGGTGTGTTAGCGGGAGCGAAGAGCGCTCTCGGCGCAGCGCCACCGACATCTCCCGTGCCGGACTATGACTGGAACGCTCACCAATGGGCTTATGGTGTTGATGCGACTCGTTGCATTGGGTGCCTGCGTTGCGTTCAGGCCTGCAAGTACGAAAATGATGTCCCTTGGGACTACCACCATTTCCGGACGTGGGTGGAGCGTTATGTTTATTTGGAGGGAGAGTCGCATCCACGAATTGACAGCCACAGCGATCCACAAAACATCGCCGCGGCGGCGTCACCGACCGACTATCGTTTCGACAATCGGTATCGAGATAAAAAAGTCGCGAAGGCCTTCTTTGTACCGAAGATCTGTAATCAGTGCGCCAAGCCGTCCTGCGTTAAGGTGTGTCCTGTCGGCGCAACCTATAAGGCACCTGATGGCGTCGTGCTGATTGATCATGAGTACTGCATCGGCTGCGGTTACTGTGTTCAAGCGTGCCCCTATGGCGCGCGGTTGTTCAATCACGAGAAAGGGGTCTCGGATAAGTGCACCTGGTGCTACCACCGGATTACCAAGGGCATGCAGCCTGCTTGCGTGGAAGTTTGTCCGGTGAATGCGCGTATCTTTGGTGACTTGAACGATCCTCGTAGCCCCATTCGCGAGTTCATTCAAACCCACCGCGTCGAGGTGTTGCAGCCTGAAACCGGCAACATGCCTACGGTTTTTTATGCGGGGCTTGATCAAGAGGTGGTGTGATGGATATGTGGCTCCAGGCATCGCCTTTTACCGGGTATGTTTTTCCAAACGAAACCGACGTGCTCTGGGGCACCCTCATCGTCATCTATCCCTACCTCACCGGTTTGGTTGCCGGTGCGTTTATCGTCTCGAGCTTTTACCACGTGTTTGGCATGCAGCAGTTCCGACCGGTGGCGCGCTTTGCGTTGCTGGTGGCGCTCGGATTTTTGCTGTTTACACCGACCCCGCTGCTGTTTCATCTTGGGAGCCCCGAACGAGCCTTCAACGCGGTTTGGACACCGCACCTGACGTCCGCTATGGCGGCCTTTGGTTATGTGGCCGGCTTCTATTTGATCGTGTTGTTGTTGGAGATCTGGTTCGCGTTTCGTGCCGATATCGTGGCAAAGGCCGAGAGTGCGAAGGGCTTGCTGGGGATCTTTTACCGCCTGCTGACGCTCGGATCCTATGACGTCTCAGAGCGAGCGCTCGCGTATGACCACAAATGGGGCCGCGGGCTGGCGATCATTGGCATTCCATCGGCAGTGATATTGCACGGCTACGTGGGATTTGTTTTCGGGTCACTTAAATCACGCCACTGGTGGTCTTCTGACCTCATGCCGGTGATTTTTCTTCTGTCGGCCATGGTTTCGGGCGTGGCCATGCTGCTCGTTCTCTACGTCATCGTTTGGCGCGTCCGGCGTGTCCCTATCGACGATACCTGTTTGAGTGGGCTGGCACGGGCCATGTGGGGATTCCTAATTTTGGCGGTAACGCTGGAAGCGTTGGAATTCGTGAACATGATCTATAAGGATCACGAAGGTATCGAGACTATCTGGGAGCTGGTGGGGGGACCCTTAAAATTTAGCTTCGTGATCTTGCAGATGGGTATCGGTTCGCTCGTTCCTTTCCTTATCTTGACGTCATTGATCGGTTTCAATGTGCGTGGTAAGCCGTTTATGGTGGGTGTCTTCGTCTCCGCGATCCTTATCCTTATCGCGGTGTTGGCCATGCGCTGGAACGTCGTCATTGGTGGGCAAGAGCTCTCCAAGACCATGAAGGGTTTGCTCTTCTTTGATGCCCCATTTCTTGGGCGCGAGAGCATCCTGACAGCAGCGCTGTTATTCGCGTGTCCTTTTGTCGTGCTGTGGATCCTGACCCGCCTTTTTCCACCTTGGGAGCCAAGTGAAAGTGAGGCCTCGCTCTTAAAAGATTAACAGCATTGACGGACAATGACAGTTTGGGGGAGTAAGCGGTCCCCCGGCGTATCACGCGCTGCGCCTACTAGCGGCATGATCTACCGACAATTGTTTTTCCTTTTCGAGGTGGCGAATTAAACATGTTAAAACGCTGTCTTCTGCAACCCGCTGTCTTGTGCTTGGCAACGATGGCCTTCGTCATAGCTCAGAGTGGTGAGACGGTTGCAGGCGGGCGGGTAGGCAAGGTCCTTGGCACCACGTCTACCGAGCACCCAGACTGGTTTAAAGAAAGCTTTCTTGAGATCGCCGAAGATGTTGCCGAGGCGGCAGAAGGTGGGAAGCATGTGCTGCTGTACTTTTACATCAATGATTGTCCCTATTGTCATAAGATGGTGGAGGAGAACTTTAAGTCCTCAAACTATAGCGATTTCCTGCGGGAGCGCTTTGACATCATTGCTCTCAATGTCTTCGGCGATCGCGAGGTGGCGATCGATGAGAACACCCATGTCAGCGAGAAGGCGCTGGCAAGACAGCTCAAGGTCCGCTACACGCCCACCATTCTGTTCCTGGATTACCAGAACAAGCCGGTGCTGCGACTCAATGGCTATCGATCCGTGCAGGCTTTCAAATATGCCCTAGACTTCGTGAACGAGAAGGCTTACGCGCGCACCAGCCTATCGCGCTACATCGAGGAAAGAGAGAAGCGGCAGCTGTACGTTTTTCGGCCGCATGAGCAGCTCGTCGAACTGACCGACCTGAGCGCGGTTGCCGACAAGCCACTCGCCGTTTTGTTCGAGGACCGCACCTGCGATGAGTGCGATGCGCTCCATGACGAGATCTTGAACCGGGCGGAGACCAAAGACATCTTGCAGCGGTTTACGTTTGTGCGTTTTGATGCTTTCTCAGAGCAACCCATCACGGATGTTGCGGGCAACAAGACAACGCCGAAAGCCTATGCCGAGGCCCTGGGTCTGACCTATCGCCCCGGTATCGTGCTGTTCGATCGCGGCAAGGAAATTACGCGCATCGATGGAATGCTCAAGACCTATTATTTTCAGGAGGTCTTGCGGTATGTCGGCGAACGGCGCTATGAACAGTATCCTCAATTGCGGGACTATCTTGCAGCGCGTACGCAAACTATTTTGGAGTCCGGGCAAGATATTGACATTTGGAAGTAGCTCGAGGTGCGGTGCTGTGGCTTCAGCGCCCGCTACTGCAGCCTGTTGTTTCTAGCGACCACGAGAAACCGTGCACGGAGGAGTAGTAGTCCCGGCAGCTCAGAAATCGGCGAATTCCAGGCGCTCTGCGACGCCGTCTAGCCCTTGCTTGGCACAACGCTCGTCAATGTCGCCTCCTGGCGCGCCGCTCACGCCGATGGCTCCAACCATGGCTCCCGCAACGCGGATGGGTAGTCCGCCACGCAGCGCCAGCAACCCATCGACGTGGTTGAGGGTTTGCGTCAGATCCTGTCGATTCGCCAAGAACTCTCCGGTGCTGGTGCCCGCGAGGATGACAGTATTGGCCTTCTCTTGAGCAATGTCGAGGGTAAACCGCGGAGCGTAGAGGTCGCGCATGATCACCTGAGGAACGGCGCTACGATCGACCACCACAGCCGTGATTTGGTAACCCGCCTCTCTACAAGCGTCTACAGCACCTTGGGCGATATCGCGCGCGACGTTTAAAGACATCGCTTTAAGGGTGATAATATCGGCAGCTTGAACGGCAACGGGTTGCAGCAGAGCAACCGCGAAAGCGGCCGCGATGCCAGCCAGTGGAAAGCCTCTACGGATTCTAGAGAACATCTACTGCTCCTTAAGTAGCATCCGTACTTCCCGAGCTGGGTTGTGCTGGCGGGCGCAAAGATAAAACGCCCGCGGGCATTGTGCCCGCGGGTCTCCAACAGTGGGGTGATGGTAACGCTTACGCGAACATATCATTCGTAATGTTGTTGTACCAGCTCTCGGCGTAGATGGCTTCCGCCGCCGTGTTTCCACCTTCGGGCGATACCCCCCCGGCACCCTCGACTTCGGCCACTTGACCGTCCGCACCGAGGTGATAGACCATGGCCACAGAGATGCCGTAATCGGGTGCGAGTAGGCTATAGCAAGTGTTTATCCAGGAAGGCTCACCCACATCACGCTCATTTAGCAAATCGACGACCGCGGCGGCGCACACTTTCGCTTCCGAGTTGGCCGCATAGCCGGATTTTGGCAATTTTCCTGGAATAGCCGCATCACCCACCACATGGATGTTGGGGTGCATTTTGGATTCCCAGGTCTTGTGATCGACAGGACACCACCCGGTGTCGTCGGTGAGCCCAGTGGCCTCGGCGATTGCCCCGGCTTTCTGCGGCGGGATGACATTGAGCACATCGGCCTGATGCTCACCGAACTCCGTCACTGCGATTTTGCGCTGTGGATCCACCTCAACCACTTTGCCATCGCTGGATCCAGCAACCCATTCTATGAGGCTGTTGTCCGTTTCATAGCCATAGAGCTTTTGCCAACCGGCCACGAACAGTCCCTGCTTGGAAAATTTGTCGCTGGAATCCAGGATAATGACTTTCGATTTCGGCTTGTTAGCCTTTAAATAGTGGGCGACCAAGCTTGCGCGCTCGTAGGGTCCGGGAGGACACCGAAACGGCGTCGGTGGTGCGACAATGATAAATTTACCACCGTCGGGCATCGCCTCCAGCTGCTGTTTCAGCAATTTGGTCTGAGGTCCCGCCTGCCAGGCATGGGGACAGAGCTCTGCCGCTTCCTCATCGTAACCTTCGATGGCGCCCCACTTAAACCCGATTCCCGGTGACAAGATCGCCCGGTCATAGGGCAGCGTGTCGCCGCTCTTCAGGGTAATCTTGCGTCCCTCGGGGTCAATTTTGGTCGCCATCTCTGGGATGACGGTGATCCCAAAGTTGGCGGCCAGCTTGTCGTAGCCGTGGTTGAGCCACTCGAACTCATGCATGTTGACAAGCACCCAATTGCTCATTGGGCACGAAGTGAAAGTCTTTTCACCGGTCACCAAAGTGACGTCGATGCTGGGATCCATCATGCGGATATACTTGGCGGCTATCGTTCCTCCATAACCACCACCGATAACGACGACCTTAGCGCCCGCTGCTCCATTCTTCTTGGTCTGAGCACAGGCCGGGAGCGACAAGGTGATTCCCGCGACAGCGCCAGCCGCGCCGGCAAACTTGATGAACTCTCTGCGGTCAATTCTTGTTTTCATAGTATCCCTCCTACTTCTTCAAGCTCGCGAAGTAATCGGCCATGGCTTTAATCTCTTCTTCGGTGTACCCCTTTGCAATGCGATTCATAATGGTCCCGGGGCGCTTGTCCGATTTGTAATCCTGCATGGCTTGGGCCATTTGTTCTGCAGAGAGATTATCAATGGAAGGGATGGCACCTTCACTTACACCCTTATTGCCGTGGCATCCTACGCAGGTGTAAGCAAGCATTTGTCCGGTCGGCGTGGCGGCGTGCACCAACTGACCAAACGAACTCACGCTGATGAAGCACATAGCTATGAATACTTTACGTACCATGGCTCCTCCTTCGTTGTTGCGCTGTGTGTGCTCATGTGTGTTGTTATTTGCAATCCGGTTCCGATTTGTCGTTAGTTCCGGTTGCCGTAGGACCTTGTGAAAGTACTCTATGAGATTCCATGACGTATCGGCGGTTTGCGCTTGCTGAGGCAAATCAGGTTCTAAACCCAGAACCGCCGCAGCGGCCAGTTGGCCAAGCAACCCCTCCCCTTGCACTTCAGTACGCCTTTTACGGCGCCCAGCGAGCGCCTACCGACCCTGACCATTTGCTTATCACGGCTAAAGAAGCAAGTTCCTACGCCACGGGATGCTATACCATGAAAAACACGACGGCAACAGATTAGAACAAGAAATAGCAGAGGTGCAGCGATGTGATTGCGATGAATCAAAAAGAAAAATAAACATTGTAATGCTTATTATTTGCTTCTAGTCGCGTTCGGTTGTTCAAGTTAAAGCGCATTGGGCAAAACAGTTGCGTTGGTCGTTTTCATCGTGTAGCGTTTGCTTCGTTAAAAGATATAAGACATGCGGAAAATTGGAGGAGAACAATGAAAACAACGCTGCGACTTGCCGCTGTAGGTATGCTGGTGGGTTTCGTAGGCACGGCCGCTGCTGGCGGTGATCCGGCTGCCGGCGAGCAGAAGGCGAAAGCCTGTGCCGGCTGCCATGGTGAAAAAGGTATCAGTTCCTCCCCCCAAAACCCCAGTCTTGCCGGTCAACACGAGCAAGCTCTCTACGACTCAATGATGGCTTATAAGGAAGGCAAACGGGATCATCCTGCCATGAAGGCGTTTGTCGCACCGCTCAGTGAGCAGGATATTGCGGATCTGGCGGCCTTCTACGCGAGCCAACCCTGTAAGTGAGTCTCTTCGTCTTTCTGTAATTAGCTGTGCCCGATCCGCCGCCTCGTCATACACAAGACTGGCGGCGGATTAGTTCTGCATGGCGCGGTCTGATATTTCCGGCTTTTCCTACCCTATCGCTCTTTAAAGGGCGGCAAGGCGTGTTGTTTAAGAAGTCCCGATTGGGAAGAGAGGTGACATGAACGCAGCCAAGAATGATTCCCTTTTAAGTCACCCGCTTGCTGCGATTGGCACGGCATTCGTTTTCTATGGGGGGCTCTTCTTTGGTTTTCTCCTGCTGTTGGATTTGGCGACGCAGACGGAGAACCCGTATACCGCGCTGGTAACCTTCGTGATTGCTCCAATGGTCGTTGTTCTTGGCGTGGTACTGGTTCTACTTTCCCTGTGGCTCCAGGTGCGTGCCGCGCACCGTCGGGGTGAAAAATTCACTTTCCATGTCGCCATCGATACCTCCAGTCCTCATTACCGCCGCAACCTGGTTGCGTTTGCTGGGATTTCGCTGGTGCTCTTGGTCATCATTGCCTATACCGGTGTGAAAGCGCACGACGCCGTGGACTCGGTGGAGTTCTGCGGGGAAACGTGCCATGCCGTGATGGGGCCGCAATACGCTGCCTATCACAATTCTGCTCATGCGCGGGTTCGATGCGTGGATTGCCATATCGGCCCGGGTTTTGAGCACTGGGTAAAGGCCAAGATGGCCGGTATGCGTCAGCTCTATGCGGTTGCTTTCAATACCTTCCAGCGGCCGATACCCACCCCGGTGCACGCTCTGCGTCCCGCCCAGGAAACCTGTGAGAACTGCCATTGGCCGCGACAATTCTACGGTGAGAAGTTCGTCACCCACACTTATTACAAGACTGACGAGGAGAATTCCCCCTGGACGGTTGACATGTTGGTCAAGATTGGCGGCGGCAATCCACGCACCGGCAAGCTCGAGGGAATTCACTGGCACATGTTGGAGGGAAATAGAATTGAGTACATTGCCGTCGACGAGGATCTGCAGGATATTCCTTGGGTGCGCGTGACGCGAAACGATGGTGAAGTGGTGACCTACACGCAAACGGCGAGTGCGGGTGGAGACATTCCGGATCCGGACAGTTCCGACGTTGAAGTTCGACGCTTTGACTGCATGGACTGCCACAACCGACCGAGCCACATCTTCCAGCCTCCGGCGAAGAGTGTGAATCTCGCCATGTCCCAAGGCCTCATTTCGACGGATTTGCCCTTTATCCGTAAGAAGGGGGTGGAGCTCTTGATGGCGGATTATGCCAAGAGCGATGAGGCGGTTACCCGCATACCGCAGGCGCTCAAAGAATATTACGAGAAGGACTATCCCGATGTTGCCCGTGACAAAACTGCCCAGATCGATGAGGCTGCCACCACACTGGTCAAGCTGTATGGGGAGAACTTTTTCCCTGAGATGAAGACGGATTATCGAACCCGCCTCAACAACGTAGGCCATTTTACCAATGCCGGCTGCTTTCGTTGCCACAATGATCGAATGGAGAGCAGCAACGGCGATAAGCTGGCGAAGGACTGCACCAGTTGTCACGTGATCGTCGCCCAGGGCCCGTCGGCGGAGTTGGCTGATCTGGATCGGGATATTCAAGGCGTGCAATTTAACCATCCCGTCGAGGTTGGCGATGCCTGGCGCCAGATGGACTGCATCCTTTGCCACACCCATGAATCGGGATACTAAGAGGGTTTTGGTCAGTTTGATGAATGAGTGTACACAGGCGCTTGCTCTGCGGGCAGGTCAGTTTCGAGGCAAACAGGTAGCAGAGCGTGTGGCGCGCGGTTATTTGAAGCTGAGATTAACAACCACTATCGTAGGCTGATGCCCGAAACCACACTAGTAACGGCAGCGACGGGCACGGTCGGTCGGGAGGTGGTGCGGCAGCTGCTTGCAAGCGGTGTCCAGGTCCGGGCTGGAGGGCGTGCGCCATCGAAACCAGCTTTCCTGGGTTGTGCCGATTACATCGTCCTCGATTTCGATCAACCGCAGACTACGGCGCTGGCATTCAAGGGTATCCAGCGCACCTTTTTGCTCACACCGCTGAACGAGCGGATGGTTGATATAGGGTGCGGACTTGTCGAGCGAGCAAAAGCATGGGGTGTGGAGCACATTGTCCGCTTGTCCGTGATGGGTGCCGGTAGCTTTCCATCCACAGAACTTGCCCGTGTGCATCGTACCGTGGAAGAGGCCATTGAAGCTTCAGGCCTGCAATATACGTTTCTTCGCCCGAATGCGTTCATGCAGAACTATCTGACCGCGTTCGGGGAAAGTATTCGTTTGAGGGGGCTGCTTGCGATGCCGCAGGGGCACGGTGCAGTAAGCGTTGTCGATGTGCGCGATGTTGCCGCGGTCGCGGTGGCCGCGCTCACAGACGCTCGTCATCAGGGACAGTCCTATGAGCTGACGGGGCCGGAAGCTTTATCCAATAACGATGTGGCGCAAATCTTCTCGGAGCTGACCCATCGGTCTATTCGTTATGTTGACACCTCAGAGATGGAGGCGCGCAAGATGCTCCTCAGCCAAGGCGTTTCGGGATGGCTCGTGAAGGTGCTTCTAGAGCTCTACGCGATCAGTCGCCAAGGAATGGCTGCGGGGGTGTCATCGGCCGTACAGGAGGTGCTTGGCCGATCGCCCATCAATTTCCGCCAGTTTGCAACGGACTATGCCGATCATTTTCGCTGATGCCTGTTTACTGAAGTGTGTTGCGTTCTGCGCCGGCGCCTCGCGATATCGTTGCATAGACTTCAGCTAGGTTCTGGGGTAAATTAGATTGCTGCTTTCAACGACATCTTTGATTACGGCCCGGGATTCTATGACCTTCGGCGACGCCGCTCGCAGCACCGGGCTCCTCGATACCCGCGGTGATGGCATCGCCGGACTCGGTGACTGAGAATATGGCTGGATAGCGAATCGAGTAGGTTTCTGGGCAGTTGCTCCAAAATTTCTCGATGGGTTGCGGGCGACCTATCCCGTAACCCTGAGCATAGTCTACCCCAAGCTTGCGAAGCTGCTCGATAACGGCCTCGCTTTCGGCGTACTCGGCAACCGTTTGGATGCCCATGGTGTGGCCGACCTCATTGATTGCGGCCACCATCGCATGGTCTATGGTGTCTTCAACCATATCTCGGACGAACTTACCATCGATTTTCAGGTAATCAACCGGAAGGTTTTTTAGGTAAGCAAACGAAGACAGGCCACTCCCGAAGTCATCCAGGGCGAAGTAGCAACCGATCTTTTTCATTTCCAAGATGAAATGACTCGTCTGCTGCAGATTGTCGATAGCGGCTGTTTCCGTTATTTCGAAGCAGACTCGTTCGGGCGTTAGCACTGAGTTGGCAAAAGCCTGTCGTGTGAAGGCAAGCAGGGAGTCGTCGTTGAGTGAGTTGCCGGACAGATTAATGGCGATTTTGGTCTTCGGAAGGCGCGCGAAGGCGTCCCCATATTCTTGTAAGACGGTACGGATTACCCAGCGATCAATAGCCCGCATGAGCCCATAGCGCTCCGCTGCCGGAATAAATTCTTCCGCCAACAGCAGTTTGTCTTCGGCGTCCAGCATTCTCAGGAGAAGCTCGATGTGCATCGGGCGATCGTGACCGGGGGGTAGCCCAACAATGGGCTGACCGTAGATCCGAAAGCGGTTTTTTTCGAGGGCATCAGTGAGCTCAGCTGCCCTCAAAATCTGCGTGTGCAACCTACTCGAATGACCATCATGGGTTTCATACACGTACACTCGGTTGCGACCGAGTTCCTTGGCCGTGTAACAGGCGACATCTGCTTGACTCAGCAGTTTGGCGGTACTCTCGGCGTCTGCGGCAATCGGGACGAGGCCGATACTGCCGCCAATTTCAAAGTTACGCCCTTCCCAGGAGAAACGAAAATCTCGAATCGCCTTGAGCAAATCCTCGGCGATCTCAAGCGCTTTTTCTAGAGAACAATTTTTGATGAGCAGGCTGAATTCATCGCCACCGAGCCTGGCTAGCCTATCGCAAGCACGTAACTTACCGAGTAACAGACCCGCCACCTGTCGTAACAGCTGATCGCCAACGACATGGCCGGCGCTGTCATTGATGAGCTTAAATTGGTCGAGATCGAAATAGCAGAGTGCGTGTCGAGTTCTTTCGCTGCGGGCGCTCGCCAATGCTTGCTCAAGTTGCCGTTCAAATTCTCTACGATTCTCTAGACCGGTCAGCGCGTCATGGGTGGCTTGATGAGCCATCTGCTGCGCCAGATGATGGGTTTCCGTGATATCACGATCGGCGCCGCGATAACCCTGAAAAATGCCGTTTGCGTCAAAGATCGGTTTACCGCTAATACGCAGGACCTTTTCTTTCCCGTCGGGTCGAACCCAGGTAAACTCGAAGTCGCTGAAAGCGCACCTCGCTTGCAGGCTCTGACAGTGGCCTTCCCAGGCCGCTGCATCGCCAATCCAACCCGCGTGCACCTCCTCTCGAGTGCGTCCCAGTACCGCACGGCGCTCAAGGCCAAGGGCCTCAAAGTAGCGCCCTGCGAGATAGGTAAAGCGCAGGTCGGGACCCATCTCCCAAAACCAATCAGCCCCCGTTTGAGCAAAGTCCTTGAATCGTTCTTCACTTGCCCGCAGGGCATTTTCTATGCGCTTGCGTTCGCTGATTTCTGCCTTAAGCGTTCGGTTAGTATTAATAAGCTCGGCAGTACGGGCCTCGATGCGCCGTTCAAGATCCTCCTGAGCTTCGCGCAAAGCATCCTCCATGCGTTTACGTGATAGCTGGGCCTGGATGCGCGCGAACAGCACCGGGAAGTCAATAGGCCTAGAGATATAATCGTTGGCACCACTCTCGAGGGCCTCAACCACACCGCTACCCTCGTCTTTCACGGTGACCATGATAATCGGCAGCGCCGATGCGGAGTGCGTCTTGCGGAGGGTCTTAAGCACCTCAAGTCCATTTAGATCGGGCATCAAAAGATCTAAAATAATAAGATCAAATGGGTTAATGGCAACGAGCTCAAGGGCGCTTTTGCCGCCGGCGGCTTCGGTGACTTGGTACAGCGGTGGGCGTAGCACGGCTTTCAGCACAGCCCGATTGGTGGGGCGGTCGTCGACCACGAGAATGCGTGCGCCGGGCGCTTGAGTCATCGTCTAGACCGCCTAATGCCTTTTCTCCTACAGAGACCGACTTGCATGCAGATAACGTGCCGGTAGACAATCCTATTATTTGGCTCGTTATGGGAGAGTAGACGCCCGCGATCTGCGGTGAGCCTATGGCAGAGTGCGGTGGCTCGCATGCCTCTGGCCAACCAACCCCCTTCCTGCATCCTTGCGCCCTCCGTGTCCACTAGCTGCTGCCTGCAGGTTGCTCTCCCATAACATTACTATAACATCACCTGACGACTGTGCAACATTTATTGCACTGTGATTTGATAGCATGCTGCTCATGATGCTTGCGCCGCAGCAAAAACATCCCTATGTGCCGGGCACCCTAGGCCCTCAGATCTTGGACCTACAGCCAATAGGCTAGGGTTTGCACTCTGACCGACGAAGCCGGCTATTAGGTGCGCGGCCGAGCCTCAAGCGACAACTGCTGCCGCTTGAGCTCCGTCAGCGCCCACTCAAGAAGAGCCCCGGCGCCCATCGCAAGAGAGCCTACAATCTGATTGTCAAGGGCGTCTCGCAGCTCCTTCGATATCGGTATATTGAGGAAGGTTGTTGCCCGCCGGCGGCTTGCTTTGCCGATAACGATAATTCGCCCGGCCGGGTCCTCGCGCATATTGATGACGAACATTCCCGTTTGTAGCGACACGGGATTGCTCTGGTCTTCCGAAGACGGATTGCCTCCGTTGGGAAACTGTGTTGATTTTCTCATGGCATCATCCTGTATTTAGGTTCACACGTGCAACCTCAAGGGCAAGGACTAAGCCATGTCTCAAAAATTCCTTTTTCCTCAATAAATTACATACTTTTACAAAACCCAGAACGATACGTTTGTAAAAGGATCCGACATGCTTTGTGCAGAGTTCACTGCCCATTGCGGACGTCTGTCAGAATGTCAGGGGGTGTTTTAGAGTGCCCCGCTGGCAATAGCCTCGTTTAAGGATTGCGTCAAGCCGTTGCCTGCCAAGGCCGCGCAATGCCTGGTCGACTGTAAAAACGGTGGACAGTATTCGCGATACGTGTTTCTTGCGAAGCGGATGGATGCGCTTTGGCCCACGAGGCCGTAGCTTCCAAGGTGGCTAGGCAAGCCACCAATCTTCCTCTCGGCCCCGATAGCCATGTTCGTGTTGTCTTCCTGAAATTTGGTCACAGTAGCGCTTAACGCAGGCTTCCAACAGCGGCATGCTCGGGCAGGGAACCTTAATGGGGCCAGTGAAGTCTTTCGCAAAAGTGGCCAGAATCTGTTGCTTGAGCTGCTCGCATTTTTTTACCTCTGGTGGTTCCTTTTGCACGAACTGCGGGGAGCAGATCCAAGTATGGTTTGGCAAGCCATCGTCACCGAGCATCGCCGTGCGGGCGGCGGGATCTGGAAACAAGCCACGAAGCTTCGCGAGAATGGCCTCGTCTTGAGGAAATGTTTGCAGTGCCACCTGGTAAGCACTGATCTCGGGCTTGCTATCATCAAGGATTATGTCCAAGAAATCCTGAGCGGTGGTAATTGATGGAAAGTGGAACAAGTCCTCGTGAGTCCATACCAGCATGCCGTGTCTCCATTTTGTTGTGCTGCTAGAAGAAATACCTTCCACCGTGCTGTGATGCGCTCTCTGGCTGGAGAGCGGTTTCGCGCTCGCATTGCAAGTAAGACTTGGCCATGGTCATCGTTTCGGCCGGGGTGGCAGTCAATCGCCTTGCCTCAAGGGACGTCGTGAATACCTGCATCGCTCTGCAATCCTGCGTCGCTTGCAGGACCGGGGCTCGCCATCCACGGCGAGCCCGTGCGACCGGCAGAAGTGCCACTGGCACTT
>JBAPTW010000225.1:0-7418 GCA_049282355.1 Gammaproteobacteria bacterium
CGACGCTTCGGCAAGCGCTGCTTGCGCTGGAGAATTCGACGCCTGCCAAGGCGCGTGATCGGATACTTCAGCTCGAGAAGCTGCACGGCCCGAGGCGGGACTGGGTCTGGGCGAAGTTGGGCCAGGCGCCGCTCGCCAATGCGCTCGGCCATCTGGCTGAGCTAGCCGAACGTGCCGCGATCAAATTGGGCGGCGCGTCCACAGCCGAGATGGCGAAGCTGTATGTCGATGTGGCCTGGGAGGTCGATACGGCGGCGCTGTCTGCGATGGCCGCGGTGAAGTCGGTTGCCGATGCGCAGGCTGTGGGCAAGGCGTTGAACGCTGTCTACCGGCCCTGGCTGGAGTCGGCGGCCGAGCACCTGCAGGTGCTCGCCGCGAAAGAGCCCCTTCCGGGACACGACGGGCAGGCGCGGGAAGATGTCCTGGTCGAATCCGGCGGGCTCATTCTGTTCGCCGATGGCCTTAGGTTCGACGTCTCACAGCGCCTGGTCGAGCGCATGCGCACGAAGGGTTGGTCTGTGACCCTGTCGACCCGGTGGGCGGGCCTACCGACGGTGACCGCGACCGCCAAGCCGGCAGTCTCACCCGTTTCGAAGAGCATCAAGGGTTTGTCGCTGGGCTAGGACTTTCTCCCTGCAACGGCCGATGCCGAACAGCCACTGACAACAGATCGGTTCCGCAAGCTGTTGGCCGCCGGTGGTTACCAGTACGTGGGTGCGGACGAGACAGGGGATCCCGCCGGTCGAGGCTGGACCGAGAACGGCGACCTCGACAAGTTGGGGCATTCTCTACAGGGCAAGCTCGCCGGCCGAGTCGAAGAACAGGTCGATTTGCTCCTTGAACGTGTCGAGTCCCTGCTGGACGCTGGCTGGCGCGAGATTCGCGTGGTAACGGACCACGGTTGGCTATGGCTGCCCGGAGGGCTCCCCAAGGTTGATCTCCCGAAGTACCTGACCGCAAGCCGTTGGGCTCGATGCGCCGCGATCAAAGGTGGATCGAAGGTCGAGGTTCCGACCGTCAGATGGCACTGGAATGCCCATGAGCGGGTTGCCGTTGCGCCGGGTATCGCGTGCTTCGGCGCGGGCAATGAATACGCACACGGTGGTTTGAGCCTCCAGGAGAGCCTGGTGCCCGTCATTCGGGTCACGGCCGGTGAAGCTGCAGCCAAAGCGGCGGCAAAGATTGGGGATGTCTCCTGGGTCGGACTGCGCTGTCGCGTGCAGGTCGAGGCGGCTCAGCCTGGGTTGTCTGTCGACTTGCGGACGAAGGTCAACGATCCAGGTTCAAGCGTCAGCAGGGTGCGGCCGGTGGACCCCAAAGGAGCGGCCAGTCTCTTAGTTGCCGACGACGAGCTGGAAGGTACGCCGGCGGTGGTGGTGATGCTGGACGCCAGCGGCTACGTGATAACGAAACAACCCACGATCATCGGGGGGTGACGGTTGAAAATGGAACTCGACCAACTCGACCGTCTGGCGGCGACGGCATTCGAAGGCTACCTGGTCCGCAAGGACCTGGTACGCAAATACAGCCGCTAGTATCCGGTTCCGACTTACGTGGTCGAGTTTCTGCTCGGGCGCTACTGCGCGAGCACGGACGAACAGGAAATCGAGGAAGGACTGACAATCGTCGAGCGCCAGCTGGCGGACCGTACGGTCAGGACGGGCGAAGAAGAACTGTTCAAGGCGCGGGCCCGCGACCAGGGCTCGATCAAGCTGATCGACATCGTCCGAGCAAAGCTCGACGCGAAGACGGACTCTTTCGTCGCGGAGCTGCCGAGCCTCGCCGTCAAGGATGTCCGCATCGGCGACAGTCTCGTTAAACAGCATGAGCGCATGCTCACCGATGGCTTCTACGCTGAAGTCACGTTGAGCTACGATGCCGCGATCGCTCAAGAGAAGGGTGGGCGCCCCTTCGCGATCGACAGTCTGCGAGCCATCCAGCTGTCCAAGGCCGACGTGCTGGATTCGCTCAAGCGTGGCCGGCACGATTTTACCACTGAGGAGTGGAAGCGCGTTCTGCTGCGTAGTGTTGGCCTGGAGCCGGCCGCACTTTCGGAGCGAGCACAACTGGTCGCGCTCGTTCGCATGGTGCCGTTCGTCGAGCGCAACTACAACATGCGAGCGCAACTACAACATGATCGAGCTGGGTCCGCGCGGGACTGGCAAGAGCCACCTATACCAGCAGATCTCCCCCTATGCACATCTGATCTCGGGCGGTAAAGCCACGGTGGCGAAGATGTTCGTCAACAACGCTACTGGCCAGCGCGGCTTGGTGTGCCAGTATGACGTAGTGTGCTTCGATGAGATTTCCGGCGTCTCTTTCGATCAGAAGGACGGCGTGAATATCCTCAAAGGCTATATGGAGTCCGGCGAATTCTCCCGTGGCAAGGAAAGCATCCGCGCCGAGGGCGGGATTGTGATGGTGGGCAATCTCGATGTCGAAGTCGAGCACCAGCAACGGGTCGGTCACCTGCTGAGTCCTTTGCCTCCCGAGATGCGTGACGACACGGCATTCATGGATCGCATCCACGCGTACGCGCCCGGGTGGGATTTTCCGAAGCTCAACCCAAACGAACACTTTACGGATCATTTCGGCTTGGTCAGTGACTTCCTGTCCGAGTGCTGGAGCCGGTTACGCACCGGAAGTCGTGTTCCCGTCTTACAGGGGCTGGTGAATTACGGTGGTGCGCTGAGTGGTCGTGACATCACGGCCGTCAACAAGACAGTGAGTGGTCTGCTGAAGCTGCTGTACCCGGACCCCGAGATGACGGTTCCAGACGAAGAATTGGAAGAAATGGTTCGCGTCGCCCTCGAAGTCCGTCGGCGGGTGAAAGAACAACAGAAGCGGGTGTTCAAGAGCGAGTTTCGCAACACGCACTTCAGTTACGCAATGGGCGAAGACGGCGTCGAGAAATTCGTATCGACGCCGGAGCTGCATAGTGACGAAGCGATCGAGCACGATCCCTTGCCACCTGGGCAAGTGTGGGGTATCAATCCAGGTGGCCCAGAAATCGGGCCAAGTCTTTATCGCATCGAGGTCAGCGTCGGTCCGGGGGGTGGTGTCAAGATATTGAACGCCCCCGTGCCGCCGTCATTCCGAGAAAGCGTCAGGTACGCCGAGCAGAACCTGTACGCGCGAGCGAAAGAGCTGGTTGGCGATCGCGATCCGCGCGCTCATGAGTTTTCCGTCCAGTTGCGCGCGATGGATAACGACCGTACAGGGACAGCTTTGGGGCTGCCGGCTCTGATGGCCCTTTGCAGCGGCTTGCTCGAGAAGAGTACCAAGGGAGGACTGATTGTTGTCGGCGCGCTCAACCTCGGTGGCTCAGTGGAACCGCTGGCGAATGCTGTCGGCATCATCGATGTCGCCGTTGAGAAGGGCGCTGACATCGTGGTCATGCCCGTGTCGGCGCGGAAGCAGCTGTTCGAGCTCTCGGACGATATGGCAACGCGGATCAACATCCAGTTCTACTCGGATACACCGGATGCGTTATTGAAGGCGCTGCTTGAGTGATTGAGCGCACGGGTTTCCTCGAACGCGTAGGCCGTCCTTTTCATGTTGCCGGCACAGTCAAGAGATTACGGTACCGTTCAGCGGCGAAGCGGACGTCTTCAAGATCCAGTCGACGACTTATCTACTAGTGCGCCGCCGCGTGGTGATACGATAGCCCAGCTTCTTGGCTACGTAAGCTGGCGTGACACGAAGACGGCGATCGTCATCTTTAATCGGAACAAGAACTTCTCGAGGGTGGCGATCGCCTGTTGTGTCAAGGGCATGCGCTGCAGTACTCGGGTGGCGATCTCGCCTGCGCCGCTATTGGCTATTTTTCGTGAGTTTTCAGAGGCTTGAAAACTCGGAGATGGTGGAGGCGGGGGAAAGCCTACTAGAATCTCTTTTCAGCCGCTTTTTAGGCGTTGCTCACCGGCCGTGCGGCCCGTCGTCGCTGGTGTTCTTTCAGCCACTTCTTGCGCAAGCGAAGGTATCCTGGCGTGACCTCCACCAACTCGTCGTCGTCAATGAATTCAAGAGCTTGTTCCAAGGTCAGGCGGATGGGCGGCGTGAGCAAAATGTTTTCGTCCGATCCCGCCGCACGGATATTGGTCAGCTGTTTGGCCCTCTGGGGGTTTACCACCAGATCATTGCCTCGGGAATGCGCGCCAAGAACCATTCCCTCGTAGATTTCCTCCCCGGCCGTTGAATAAACCTGGTTATAATGGATTCTGTTGATGCGTTCGCAGGCCGTTCATCGAGGCTGAGATCAGCAGATTTTCCAGCCAGCTGTCGGCGTAGCGTCGGGCGTTGAGGCGCTCAGACGGGCAGCGTTGTCCTTGGTACTTGCGGACCGTTTGGGGTGATGACGGACAGAAGTTCCAGAGCAATGCCAAGGCACGGACACGGCATTCGGCCGATGCCGCCGTGCCGTGGAAGTACTGAGCAGTAAAGAAAGCACGGTCGAGGAATTTCATCAGCCGGTCGACGAGGTTACTCGTGCGATGCGCCCTCGGATGGTCGTAGCTCTCGATAAATTGTGCACGCTTGTCGCAGAGCGCTAGCGTATGGGTTTTCATTGCCGACTCAGGCAACTGGGCCGTGGCCCACTCGCGAAGGCGCCTCAGGCGCTGCGCAAAGGCGCGCTTATTTTTGGCGTGATAGGCCTGCCAGATTTTCCCCCGCACCGCCGCGAACGACTCGGTCAGCGTTTGGGTCGCGCGCTCGCGTACCTTGAGGAAGGCGTGGAGAAAACACAGGATGACAGCGATACCTGGAAATAGACTCTGCCAGGCCTGCTGGGTGGGCTGCCAACCATCGGTATTGACCGTCTAAGGCCGGTAAGCGCTGCCTTTGACAGCCTTGCTATCAACCATGGGAGGAGATCGCGAAGATGAGGGTCGTGATGCCAACAAGAATCCTCGGCCACTCTTATTTCCGCGTGCGAGCAACATGCGTTGCTGTGTTTGCCGTTTGTGCCGGCCTTGCAGTAGGCTCGGCAGCGGCTGAGGAAGGGCGAGGCAATCCGGAGTTTACCGACCGCTTGTCGATCCGTGTTGGCGGCTTTTTCCCCACCATCGATTCCAAAATCCGTTTCGACCCGACGAAGGGTACTTTAGGCACCGTGCTCGATTTTGAGGACGATCTTGGAATGGAAGAAACGTCTCCGACGTTTTGGGCGGGGGCGCGTTGGCGCATCACCCGTCGCCATCGGTTGGAGTTTGAATATCTTCAGCTCGACCGTTCAGGCGCCCAGACTGCCAGCGCCGACTTTCGCATCGGCAACACGAGCGGCACGGTGGGGACACTACTCGAGAGCGATTTCGACGTCAAACTTGCTCGTTTCACCTACGGCTTCTCGCTAATCAACGACGGCCGAAAGGAACTCGCCTTGCTGATTGGAGCACATCTAGCCAGTGCCGATGCCGGCATTCAATTGACCGGCAATCTTACAGTGATTGGCCTTGGCAACGTGACCAGCGCTACCCGCAGACGCGAAACCGGCGAGACGGTGTTCCCGCTTCCCCACCTGGGCGGGACTTTCGGCTGGGCATTTACCCCCAAACTTTCGGCCAAGGCCACCGCCATCGGCTTTGCCCTCGATCTAGGCGACTTCAAAGGGAGCCTAGTGGAGGTTTCTGCCGACCTGCAATATCAACTGCTCAAGCACCTCGGGCTCGGAGCCGGCATCAACTGCTCAAGCACCTCGGGCTCGGAGCCGGCGTGAAGTACTTTGCCGTCAATCTGGAGGACAAAAGCGATCCCGACTTCAGAGGTAAGTTTGAATTCGATTACTTGGGACCGACGGTGTTCGCCGCCATCAACTTTTGACCCTGAGAAAGCGCAGAAATAGAGCCTCGACGTTCTTTGCAGGGCGCCTGTATCGCTTCAATATCGATGGGCGCCATCGTCGTACTTCGGCTCGGCGCTGGCCGTGGAAAGCAGCGCTCGGCGGTGGATACCGCTGGCCGGCACTCGATCAGCGCGCCGACTCGAGTCCCATCGTGTCGCGAAAATCGGGCGGCATGGACCATTCTAACGACTCGATTTGGTCTAACGAGACGGTGTCCTCCGCCAGGATCAATACGAGCCGCAAGCCGTCCGTGTAATAGGGATCGTTGGTGTAGTTGTAACGGGGCTCTTCGATGGGCGCAAAGCCCACACCTTCGGTATAGCCGAACTGCGCCATCGCCTGAGAGGCGGCGACATCGAGCAGGATGTAGGTTCGCGCCTCGTCCACCACCGGGTCGATCTTGTGGGTGACGAGGGTCTTGCTCGAGAACCTCACGCCAATGTCGCGACTGATTTGCCCGACCCACACCAGCGTGCCTTCCAGCGTCACCGGGGCGAGCCACAACCGCAAGTGGTTGCGTTCATCCACGGTGCTCCGGGCCTTTTGCAGTGCCACGTCCTGGGGGCGGTCGAAGAGATACAACGATGACACCGGTGAGGTCCGGTACTCGGACTTGAAGAGCGAAGAGAGCGTAGTACGCCAAGCGGTACCGATGCGGGTGGTTTCGGTCAGATCCCAGCCGCGACGAACGAGGGTTGCCAGCATGTGCTTACCCTGACCGACGATCACCAGATTCAGCGGATCCCCGGGCGTCTTCTGGTCACCGCCGAAGACGCAGCAGGGCAGAGATTCCAAGTAGCGTCGCAAGCCGTCAAGGTCGATGTCTTGGATTTCCTCCGGCTCGTAGAGCGATTCGAAATCGACACGCATGAAATCGGCGGTGAAGCCGGGCACCTCTTGGACGAATTCAAAGCTGCGCACATCCTGTTCACCAATGAGCTCAACGGCAAATGCCTTGGCGCCGGGATCGAGGTTGGTGTAAACATAGCCGGCGCGCGTGGTGCGAGGTGGGATCACCAGCGGGATCTGCTGCTCGAGAAAGAAGCGCATCTTGGCCGGGGCCTTGCGCTCGCCGAAGCGCCGGCTTTTCCAGGCGGCCTCGGACGGCGAGAAGTAGTCGGGATCGACGCTGAGCAGCATCAGCGCAAACTCTTGGGCCTCCTGGTTGTCGACCTCGATCCAGACCGGTTGAATGCCTTTGGCTGCAAGCGGTGCGGCAAAGGCGTGTTCGCTTTCCTCGGGGGTGAGCACCGCCGCGGACACACGAACTCGGCCGTCAACTTGGGTTTCAAGGCGTGACTGAAAAGGCTGGTGGTCTGGCTTTGGCGGTGCATAATTCGCGCAGCCACCGAGAAGGAGGCTGCAGAAGAGAAATACGCTAGCGAAAACTTTCCGCAGTTTCATCAGCCGACTTTGCGCAGGCGCATGCGCCACGAAAGGCCGCAATGACAGGAGTGGCGGAGCGTGGGTGCCTCCTGGGCTCTCAATTCAAAGCTCTCTTGCCCGTCGACTAACCTCCCTTTTCGTTTTCGAGTGCTTTTGCCGTGATCTCCTGGTAGAGGTGCATCATCCGCGC
>JBAPTW010000226.1:0-2528 GCA_049282355.1 Gammaproteobacteria bacterium
GGTCTGAACGACTTCAAAATGTTGTTTCAGCGTGTTGCGCGCCTTGGCCGACGTTAACCGATCGATTTCCTGGGCGAGCTCCTGAAGCAATGCGGTGAACGCCGCCCGATCGGTGCCTTGGGCGTGATCGATATAGGCGCTGTGGCCCGTGCCCGCCTGCGCGGGAGCATGATCGCCAGACGTGACAGCTAGGCCGCCACTCAGGCTTGTAATGTTGAAGGTGTGGCCGGGTAGTGACATCGTTGGATCTCCTGAGCTCGAAGGGGACGGGCGCGGCGGCTCGCCTGCTGCCGATGACGATGCGCGAGACCGCCCTTTCAGCTCGCTCCAAAATTCCTTGATCTCCGCGAGCAAAGTGCTGACCTCCATGCCTAACAGTTGGGCCGTGACATCGGTTTCGGGCACCATGACGGGGACTTGGTAGGTGGTCGTGAAGCCCCCGATAGCCTTGGCGAAATCCGGAGCTTCGACCGGTTTGAGTGCTCGCACCAGTATACCCACGCTCGAAAATTCCTTTTTTTTGAAGGTCCTAATACGCGCCTTTAGCGACTCTCGCTGGTCAACTGTCAGCATCCGACCGGAACCCTTATCAAGGCTCCTGTCCGACGTTGTCTTAGCATTGGGGAAAACCGCGTCGTAGGCTTCCCACTCGAAGTCGGATTCAAGCTGATCGCTGCCCTCAGGCGCCTTGACCTCGAACAAACGTTTGCCGCACGGCAAACTGTCCGGTTTGCCCGGCACCAGACACAATTCGCCCCCGAAGAGCGCGGCGGCGATAATGGCACACACCACATTCTCGTCTCGAGGTACGGCCACGATGTAGTGGTTGCCGCCCCACTCGGCAACCCGTGCCTGATGCGACGCCTGATTGACCAGCCTGCACGCGGCAAGACAGTAAAGGTAGGTCGCTGCTTCCTCTCGCCGACGCTCTGCGGCCGGTTCGTGGCGTTCTCTCTCCGGCGCCCCCAACGCGCGCCGTACGAGACAAAAGAGGTTTAGAACTTGCTCTTCCGTCTCACATTGAGCAAAAAACGCCACCATGGCCGCTTCCGTCTCCGGAACCAGACTTGATCGAAAGTACTTCGGAAATTCACGCTGTAGCTTTTTAAAGAAGAGGGGATCGTTGCGCAGCACCTCGATGGTCTTGTCCTTGTGGGGTCGATCAACGGTCCAGGGTGAGTCATTACCCAATGGGCCAGCATCGGGCATCTCTGTTGGCTCAACGGGTAGAACAGAATCACTCCGAATCATCCGCAGTATGCCCTCATTGCCGGAAGGAAACCGATGGCCGTTCCACCACGGCATCAGCGTCGTGGGAATATCCGCTTCGCGTCCATCACTGTCGTGCAAGACGGGAAAGAACTTCGTATTGCGCATGGCGTTGCCGTAGAGGTGCTGGGTGATAATCGCACCTTCAAAGGTCGCGCCGCGCCCGGTGTCGGGCTCTTCGTTCTTTTCGTAGCGAAGCTTCAATCTTGGCGTGCACACGACAAGGACAGTTTCCGCTTTGTCGATGCAACCGTGCATCCACGCCTGCCAGCCGACATCAGGCGGGCGGTACTGATAGGCATGGTCGCTCAGCACACGGCAACCGCGATTTTCCAGCCAGTGAACGAGATCTTTGACTGAGGAGCGCAACGCCTCGCTCTCATGGGCATAACTGATGAAAATCGTCGGTAGTTTGTCTCCCGGCACGCTTTCGCCCACGGGCCTCCTCCTCTTTTCACACGAACCTCGCGCCAATGAAGGCATGGCCTAAGAGCCTATTTGGAAGGTCAATCACAGGCGTCGCTTTGATGCTTTGGCTGTCCAGATACGCAGCGCTCGGATGCTGATGTCGACCGGCTGGCTCGCGTACGTGCGAACATAGGGGTACACGCTTTGCCCGTGCGGGTACCCATGCGGCAGCAGCCGCCATTGGATCTCGCCGACCATCACATACCAAATCGCATTGATCACCTGGCGCAGTTAGGGTGCGCGGCAGTCCGCGACCGTCATCTGATGGCTATCACAGTCCTCCCTCATCGCCGATCGCCGCTTCCATCTCCGCAAACGACGGGCGGGCATACTGTAAGGTATAGGTGGCGTTGCGGTGCCCGAGCTGGCGTTGCACCGCCGCGAGGTTGCCGGTCTTGCGCAGGATGCGTTTGCCCATGGCGTGGCGCGCGGCATGGGGGGTCTTGCCGCTGAGGCCGGCGGCTTGGGCGACGTGGTTCCAGATCTGATTGAGGCTGCGCACACTTAAGCGCCCGTCGCCCTTCACGTTGGTCGCCGCGGCGAGAAAGAGCGCGGGGGAGGCCCATTTCGCCGCATCTTGCGGCCGCTCGTGTTCAAGGTAGTCCCGGATCGCCTCAAGCGCTTCGCGGCGGATGTGGTAGTGCTGGCGCACGCCGCCTTTTTCGGTGACCGTCACCAGCCGCCGATCAAAATCCACTTCGGCCCGATTCAGATCCCGAATCGCCGCGCGGCGCATCCCCGTGCCGATGAGGGTGTACACCAGGGCGCGGTTGCGGTAAGGGCGGTAGCCC
>JBAPTW010000227.1:0-1896 GCA_049282355.1 Gammaproteobacteria bacterium
CATCGACATACGCAGTGCCAGACTTCAACATGCGATAGTATATGCGTGCGAGTTTATGGGCGGTGGCGGTAATCGCTTTAGGCGCCCCCAAGCGGGCTTTTTGTCGCCGGAGATAGGCCCCTAGGGCACTTTTAGAGTTGTGCAGGCCGTGGGCAGCTAGGCGGAATACAGAGGCTGCCCGGTTCACGGCAGGCTTGGTTTTGCCGCTAAGGCTTTTCCCACCAGAGACCTTATTACCGGGACACAAGCCGAGCCAAGAAGTAAAATGCTTCTCTGTTCGCCAAGGCGTCATATCGATGCCGGTTTCGGAAACGAGCTTCAGGATGCTGTGGGCATCTAAGCCATCGATGCGCGTGAGGTCAACGCCGGTGATACGCAACAGATGTGCGTGAAGCTCAAAGCCTGGAGTATTTTTTTGCTTTTTGCCCGGCTGAGGCGGCTGAGGGGCCGAGTCGTCTGTCTTGACCTCAAACCGCTGGAGGTGATGTTCAATTTGCCGATCACACTCGGCGATACGCGTTTGATACACCTCGTACAGATCAACGGCTTGCTGTAAGGTGAAGAGGTGTTCATCACGATAGTGGCCCTCCAAGGACCGGCGAATGATCTCGACACTGTTTTTGCATCGCGGGTCACGTAAGTTGGCCAGGGCGACGGGATCGCGTTCTCCCGCTAAGATGGCCTTCATAATGCGCATGCCGGTGGCGCCGGTGAGGTCGCTCACGACATTGTGTAGCAACAGGTTCATCTGGGTCAGCGCCTTTTGCATATGCTGAATGTGCGCACTGGCATAGCGCACCAGATTAGCCCGTTGGCGCAGGTAGGCGCGCAGCGCACACACGAGTTCCGGCGGACGAAATGATCCTTGGAGCAGACCGTAGGTATGCAATTGCTGCAACCATTGGCAATCGAGGACATCAGTTTTTCGTCCTGGGACATTTTTGACGTGACGCGCATTGACTAATTGGACGGCAAAACCCCGACTTTCTAAGAGTTCAAACACCGGGATCCAGTAAACCCCGGTGGATTCCATCACCACCGTATCAATTTGACATTCCACCAACCAATCGGCTAACCGGTGCAAGTCTGCTGTATAACAAGGGAATTCCCGAACCGTTTCTACATCCCGTCCTTGCGGCACGGCGGCAAAAACCGATCCCGACCCCACATCAATCCCCGCGGCATTGAGATTGATATGCTGCAGGTGCTCGGGCAAACGGGCGTAGCGGGCTTTTTTGCGGTTGCACTTGGGTTCGCGTTTCATGAGCAGGCTCCCCAGACTGATTAACGTGAGACACGTCCGGAGCGGGGGAGTTGAATCTAGATACTCTTCCAAACGGGATAGCACAGCTTCACCAATGATGTGTCCGACACTCCCCCGGACCACGCTGCTGAACGAGCACAACGCATCAGTGTGATCTCGGTCTCTGATCCAGGCGCGTCTTGCCTTAGGCTAGCGCAATTTTCCTAAACAGCAACCCGCCTGAAGTTACTTCATTATGTGTGGCGGACCGCCCGCCTGGGTCGCTGAATAGGACGACGTGGGCGGTCGCGCCGGTGCGCAGGTTGGTTTTCACCACCAGCTCAATATTGAGCGGCTCGGCGAAGCATTTATGCCACATCAGCATCTGATAGACGGCCGTGCGGATGCCTTGGTCAACCGACGATGATTTTAGATAGCGATCGGGTATTCGCCGGTAATCGAGCTTGTTGCCCTACTTCCTGCGCCGTCCGCGACCAGCATAAGGGCCTGCATAGGGGAAATACAACGCGGCATCATGGCGCAGCTTGGAAATCAAGTGCAGCCCGGTCTGCCTCACCATCTGCAGGGCCTCGTTGTGGCCAAAGGCCCCATCATAGAGAAAATAGCGCACCGCGAGTTCGCCCCCGATCAGC
>JBAPTW010000228.1:0-2925 GCA_049282355.1 Gammaproteobacteria bacterium
ATGCTTTTAGCCCGGTAACAGAAGAGAAAGTGTACCTGCTCGCCGGTTCGACGATCGTGCAATCGCGGCTGTGCAGGTCGTATAGCTTCCCAGGTGGCGATCGCTTGCCCGACGAGGGGGTCGACAGGCTTGGGTGAAGGCCGTACCGGTTTTGTGCGTTGGCACGTCAAGCAGACAGACAGCGTCTTTGGCGAGGGGCTGCTCTGGCTGATCGCGCTGCCAACGGACACAGCCCAGCCGCAGGCGGGCGATCTCATCGCTGCGTAAGCCTGCAAAGAGCCACACCAAGGCCAGCGCCCGCACTAATTCCAAGGGGTAGAATTGCCCCGCGGGGTTGGCCGGCAAATCATCCGCCTCCAGATTAAGCCCCGCCCACAGCAATTTGGCCCAGATGTCGTCGGCAATGACGCGCGGGTTTGGCCCGATGAGCGCTCGGATACTGCGGGGCGTGGCAAAGGCTCGGACCGGATCGAAGCGGCACGGTAGCCACTCCCACTCCTGGCAGTCATGAAAGAAGGTGCGTACGGCGACGATGTAGCCCGCCTTCGTTCGGGGCGACAGTGGCTGCCCGATACGGGCGCCTAACGCATCCCGGCGCTGTACATAATCACCGACGCGCAGGCGCTCCACTTGGGCGATGTAGGCGGCACAGAGCTCGCGAGTCCAGTGCGCGGGCTCGCACACCTCGGGATGCTGCTGCGCCAGCCAACGGCCGACCTTGAACAGAATGGTTCGAAAGGTCCGGCGAACTTTGGGAGTCAACGGCGAGGTGGTCGCCCAGCGCTCGACCCAATCGCGCCAGGCGACGTTCATGCCCTCGATCGCGGGCGTCGGCAATCCATTGGTCCGACGCGGCGGGTCGACGAAACCCAGCGCGGCGAGGGCGCGATGCACGCCGTAGAACGCGGAACTTTTCCGGGGACAGGTCACGTCATCGCGTCGGAAGCGATCGAGCACCGCTGCCGTCAGGTTCGCCAGATGGGGACTGCGGTTATGCAACAGAAGCGCGCTCACCATGCCGGGGAAGTTATCGGTATGGTGGGCCGATTGGTAGCCCCATTCCCGCAGAGTCGTCATGATCGGATCAACGGCTTGGCGGACGAGCGCCGCTCCAAACACTCGGTTCGCCAGCGCGATGCGATTGAATCCGCCCAGCAATTGGAACGCTGCGAAACAGTCTAACAAATAAGCGATCGCCACCGTGTACGGACGCACGGCAGCATCGATCCACCCCGGATAGGCCTGTCGAAAGGCCTGGTGGGACTCGGTCAGGACGTGTTCAATCCAGACGGTTGGACTCCACGCCCAGAAGGCTTGTTGTGTGATGGTGCAGCTATGCAGGATGATGGCCACCGCATCAAGGGTGCTGCGGTAATGATAGCGATCGTCTGGTACAGACAAGCTGCGCCGGGCATCATCCAGCGGTCGGACGAGCCGTTCAATAGCGGCCCACTCCGAGCGCTGCGGATCGTGACAGCGGCCGCGACGCAGTTCCCAACCCAGTGCGGCCAGCGCCGCCAGCTCGGCGGCTGTGAGCGTCGGGGTACGGTCATAGCGGGTCAGATCAATCGGCCACTTCCACCTTAGCGGGTCGCGAGACGGCGCGCTTTCTGCTGCGGCTCTGGAGGCGGCCATCATGCTGGTTCTCCCTTGCTATCGTGCTCGGCCAGTGCCTGGGCGCGCCAAGCGTGGATCTGAGCCATGCCGAGAGCCAGCTTGTCCGCTAAGTCACGGCCCGACAGGTGGATGTACTGGAGCGTGGTTGCCAGGTTACGGTGGCCGGCGAAGGTGGCGATGGCATGGAGCTCCCAACCCGAGCGCGCCAGATCCGTCAGGCAAAGGTGCCGCAGCGTGTGCGTGCTGAACTGAGGGACATCGGCTTGCAACGCGATGCGCCGGGTGACCTTGGACCAGGTCCACAACGTGATAGGCGCGGCGCGATTACGGGGCGACTCGGACAAGAACAACGGCCCGCGCGCGGTGCTCAGCGTTCGTCGATGCGCCAAATAGGCTTGCAACAAGACCGCCGTCGTGGACGAGTAGGGCACCACGCGCTCACGGCGCCCTTTCGTCGTCTCGGCGCGCACACGGACCGTGCGGTGGGCGGGATCAAGATCGTCGCTGCGCAAGGCACACAACTCCTCGCGGCGCAGCCCCGCATCGTAGGCCAGTGCGAGCATCACGCGGTTACGGCTCGGTTCCCGGCGGGCCGCGTGCAAGATTGCCTGCCACTGGTCATCGGTCGGAATCCACGGCAACCGGGTAAACCGCGGCACGAGGGCTCGGTCGCGTTGGCCACCGAAGCCCTTGCCGGCGGTGTAGCGACCGCGGCCGACAGGATTGGTCTCGCGGCGACCTTCCTCCACTAGGTAGGCATAAAACAGCCGAACGGCAACTAGGCGTTGCTGGATCGTCGCATTCGCCAAGCCGGCTCCGGACGCGAAATGGAGCACGTTCGACCCCTGCCGATGCGGGCGTTCCATTAAGGCGCCGACATACGCCGCGATGTGTGCCCGCGTCGCAGTTTCAGGGGAAATACGCTGATCCAGGCAAAAGGTGAGGTAGTCTTGGAGAGCGCGCCCGTAGGCATCGATGGTGGCGCTCGCGAGGCCAAGGTCCCCCTGGATGGTCAGCCAGGTGCGGGCGTCAGGAAAGGCTGCAACCTGCGGGTAGCGCGCCCAGAGAATAGCGGTCATGCGATCTCTCCTCGGGCAGCGCCTACCTCAAGTCCCGATATTACACTGCCAACCGGCTTCTATCGTAACCGAAGGTCAAGTTCATACAGCAATTCCAAATAACATATAGGAAGATAGTCTTGATGGCCTTGCCGATCTCGGCCAACGCCTTGTAGGTCGGGTGCTGCACGTTGTTCCTGGTGAAGCGCCGCAGAATGGCCTCGGTATCCGCTGTTCCCAGCCGCAGCGC
>JBAPTW010000229.1:0-33455 GCA_049282355.1 Gammaproteobacteria bacterium
CCTGCAATCCGGGATCGCGCTGGCGCAAACGAGCCGCGGCACGCTCGTCGGCGAGGAACGGCTGCAGGCGGGGGAACAGCGCATCCTGTCCATCTCCTTCGTGCGCAACGGCATCGGCGTGGTGCCGCCCGCCGGAGAGGTCTGCGAAAGAGAGCGCGACTCGACGTTGCGCTTTTGGCAGAATTTGTGCGCGAGGATCGACTATGACGGGCCGTTTCGCGAGGCGGTGATCCGCAGCATGGTTACGCTGCGGCTACTCACCTTCAGCTTGTCGGGCGCGGTGGTGGCCGCGCCGACCTGTGCGCTGCCCGAGGCCATCGGCGGCAAGCGCAACTGGGACTACCGCTATTGCTGGCTGCGCGACGCCGCCTTCATCCTTCACAGTTTCCTGGTGCTCGGTTTGGAAGAAGAAGGCAAGGCCTTCTTCCGCTGGCTGATGCACGCCACGCAGCTGACCGCGCCGCGACTGCAGTCGCTTTACACCGTCTTCGGGCGCACCGATGTCTCGGAAAAAACGATCGAATCGCTCGAAGGCTATCGCCGGTCGGCGCCCGTCAATCTCGGCAATGGCGCAGAGTCTCAGCTCCAGCTCGACGCCTACGGCGCGATGCTTACCTCGGCGCTGATCTACGTCGAGCACGGACAAACGCTCGGGGCGGCGGAGCAAAGCCGCCTCAAGGGCTTCGGTGACGTGGTGCGCAGCGACTGGACGCTTCCCGACAACGGCCTGTGGGAGATGCGCGGGGGCCGCAAGCATAACACCTATTCCAAAGTTATGTGCTGGGCGGCGCTCGACGCCCTGGTCAAGCTGTGCCAGCGCGGGGCGGTGCGTGCGGACCCCGAGCCCTATGCACGCGAGCGTGAGGCTATCCACGATGCCGTTCTCACGCGCGGCTGGAACGAGACGCGCGGCGCGTTCACCGGCGCTTTCGGCCACGACTTCCTCGACGCCAGCCTCCTGCTGATGCCCCGGCTGGGGATCATTCCCGCCGACGATCCGCGTATGGTCGCGACCTTCGAGGCGATCGACGAAGAGCTTGGCCACGGCGCCCAGGTCCGCCGCTATCGCGACGGCATCGACGGGTTCTCATCCACCGAGGGCACCTTCACCGCTTGCGGCTTCTGGGCGGCGGACTACCTCGCCAGGCGTGGCGACACGAAGGCTGCGAAAGAGCGCATCGAGGCGCTCATCGGGCTTGCCAACGATCTTTTGCTGATGTCGGAGGAGGTCGATCCGCACACGGGCGCGCTCCTCGGGAATTTCCCGCAAGGCTTCTCCCATGCGGGCCTGGTGGGCGCGGCGCTGGCGCTGGGCCAAGCCTGAACAAGGATAAGGAGAGGAACGTTGAACATCTTGTCGGCCATGTCGGACCACTGGGTGGTGGTGCTCGTATGGGGCCTGGTGGCGAGCGCGGTGATGGCCACGTTGCTGGAGGGCGCGCAGCTCCTGGGCATCTCGCGGATGAGCCTGCCGTTCCTGTTCGGCACGGTCGTTACCGAAAGCCGCCGCGCCGCGATCGTGCTCGGCTACGGGCTCTACCTCCTCGGAGGCTGGTTGTTTGCCTTCCTCTACGCGCTTCTCTTCGAGAGCCTTCATGGCGCCGGCTGGTGGGCGGGCCTGCTTCTTGGCCTCGTGCATGGGCTCTTCCTCGTCACGGTCTTTCTTCCGCTCCTGCCTTACGTGCACCCGCGGCTCGCTACCGACTATGACGGCCCTGGCGCGCTCGCCCGGCTGGAGCCACCCGGTCCCTTTGGCCTCAATTACGGGCGAGCCACGCCGGCCACGACCGTGCTCGCGCAAGGTCTCTATGGCCTGATCTTCGGGCTCGGCTACGCAGCGGCGGCGCTGCCAGGGAGGGGCTTGTGAGCGCCACGGCAGGACGGGATACGCCAGGGCGGTCATGGGATTGGCGGCCAGCGAGCATGCTACCGTTCACACCCCCGCTTCTGCTGCTGGCGGGCTGCACGTCCGAACACAGCTCGTTCCTCGACCCGCAGGGGCCGGTCGCGGCCGCGCAACGCTGGCACCTTTTCGAGGTCGTCGCATTGGTGATGATCGTCGTCCTCCCGGTCCTCGTCCTGACGCCGCTGATCGCCTGGCGCTATCGCCGCCGGAACGAGAGGTCGCGATACACCCCAAAATGGGACTTTTCCTGGCCGCTCGAGGTCGCGATCTGGGGCATTCCGATCGCCATCGTTGCGGTGCTTGCGGTACTGCTATGGCGTAGCACCCATGCGCTCGACCCCTATGCGCCGCTGCGGGCGGACACGCCGCCCTTGCGCGTTCAGGTCGTCGGGCTCGATTGGAAATGGCTGTTCATCTACCCCGAAGAACGCATCGCGAGCGTCGGCGAGCTCGCCTTTCCCGCCGATCGGCCCCTTGCGCTCGAGCTCACCTCCGACTCGGTGATGCAGTCCTTCTTCATTCCCGCCCTCGGCAGCCAGATCTATGCGATGGCCGGCATGGTGACCAAACTGCATCTCGAGGCGGACGGTCCCGGGCGCTTCGAAGGTGAGAACACGCAGTTCAATGGGATGGGCTTTCAAAAGCAGAAATTCGCCGCCGTCGCCATGCCGCCCGGCGATTTCAAGGCCTGGGTGAAAACGGTGCGGGCCAACGGTATTGCGCTCGACCAGGCGATCTATCGCAAGCTCGCGCGAAAGAGCACGCCGGGAAAGGCATACGAAGAGTTGGGCACTGCCGCCATGCCGCAAGACATCCTGTACTTCAACAAGGTCCCTTCCGCTCTGTTTACGACGATCGTCGACAAATATCGCTATGGCCAGGCAGACGAGGCGAACCGACAGACCCGCGCGTCGACGAACGATGCCGCTTTGGCGGCTCTGCGCCCGGTCACCCGGCAGGAGGCACGCCAATGACAACAATTGATTGGTTGCATTTGCTCCTGGGCAGGCTGTCCTGGGACGCCTTGCCGTTCTGGAGCGCGATCCAAAACCCCACGACCTCGAACATTGTCAACGGCGTGATCGCGACTGGCGCTGCCGGGCTGGTCGTCATTGGGGCGATCGTCGTACCCCTTCTCATCACCTGGTACGGCAAGTGGCGCACCCTGTGGTTTGAGTGGCTCACCAGCGTCGATCACAAGCGCATCGGCATCATGTACATCGTGCTCGCCTTCGTCATGCTGGCACGTGCCGTGATCGAAGCCGTCCTGATGCGCACGCAGCAGGCGGTCGGGTTAGGCGGCGGCTTTCTCTCGCCGGAGCACTTCGCGCAACTGTTTAGCACCCATGGCTCGATCATGATCTTTTTCATGGCGATGCCGTTTCTGATCGGCCTCATCAACTATGTCATGCCGCTGCAGATCGGCGCGCGCGACGTTTCCTTCCCCGTCATGAACTCGATTAGCCTCGGCCTCACCGCCGCCGGCGCCGGCCTGGTGATGGTGTCGCTCATCTTTTCAAAGTTCTCGACCGGCGGCTGGAGCGGCTATCCGCCCTATACCGAAATGGCGTTCAATCCTGGCGTTGGTCCCGACTACTGGATCTGGGCGGTGACGTTGTCGTCCATCGGCACGACGATGACAGGGATCAACTTCGCCGTGACCATCTACAAAAAGCGCGCGCCGGGAATGCACTTGTTACGAATGCCGCTGTTTTGCTGGACCGCCCTGTGCACCAGCATCCTGATGATCTTTGCCATGCCGCCGCTGACCGTGGCGACCCTGCTGCTCGCCCTCGACCGCTATTTGGACTTCCACTTCTTCACCAACGACCTCGGCGGCAACATGATGAACTACGCCAACCTGTTTTGGCTGTTCGGTCACCCCGAGGTCTATATCGTGGTCCTTCCCGCCTTCGGGGTCTATTCGGAGGTCTTCTCGACCTTTTCGGCGAAGCGTCTGTATGGGTACACCTCCCTCGTCTATGCGACGATGGCGATCGCCGTCCTCTCCTTCACCGTCTGGCTGCATCATTTCTTCACCATGGGCCAGAGCGCGCACGTTAACGCCGTCTTCGGCATGGCGACGATGATGATCGGCATCCCGACGGGCGTGAAAATCTACGACTGGATGCTGACGATGTTCCGCGGCCGCGTGCGCTTTACCGTGCCGATGCTCTACGCGCTCGCCTTCGTCATGCTGTTCGTCATCGGCGGCCTGACAGGAGTGATCCTGGCCAACCCCACCATCGATTATCAGGTTCACAACACGTTGTTTCTAGTCGCGCACTTTCACAACGTGCTGATCCCCGGAACGCTCTTCGGCATGCTCGCGGGCTACCATTTTTGGTTCCCCAAGGCCTTCGGCTTTCGGCTCGACGAGAGATGGGGGCGCATCGCCTTCGCCTGCTGGGCAGCGGGCTTCGTGCTGGCCTTCTTTCCACTCTACGCCCTGGGCTTGCTCGGCATGCCGCGCAGGACCGTGGCTTTCTTCGATCCCGCCTATCTGCCCTACACGCTGGTCGCCGTCGTGGGCGCCGTGCTGGTCCTGTGCGCGCTCGCCAGCCTCTTCGTGCAATTATGGGTCAGCATCCGCAAGCGAGAGGAGAACCGCGTCTATGCCGGCGATCCCTGGAACGGGCGCAGCCTGGAATGGGCGACCTCGGCGCCGCCGCCGGAATACAACTTCCCGGTTCTGCCCGAAGTGAGCGACCGCGATCCCTTCGCCGTGGCCAAGGAGCACGGCAACGCCTATCAGCGGCCGAAGGAATACGCGGATATCGAGCTGCCCCGCAACAGCGCCATGGGGATGATTATTTGCGTCGCCACTGCGTTCACCGCGTTCGGGCTCGTCTGGTACATGTGGTGGTTGGCGATCCTCGGCATGCTCGTCACCTGGGGAGCGGTGATCGCGCGCAGCTTCGTGCGCGAAACCACCAAGATCATCCCCGCCGATAAGGTTGAGGAAACGGATCGGCGGTGGCTGCAGGCGGTCGCTAAGGCGCGCCCCGTGTCGCGCGACGACGAGCTCGAACCCGCCAATCGCGGCCTGGCGGAGGCGGCCGCATGAGCGCCGAGGTTCGCAAACATCCGGGGATCAATCTCGGTGCTGCTCATCCGGATGCGCACGACGCCGCCGAGGAGGTCGTGTTCGGCTTCTGGGTCTTCCTGATGAGCGACCTCGTGTTGTTCGGGCTGCTCTTCGCGACCTATGTCACGATGGTGGGCGCAACCGCCGGCGGTCCGGGGCCGAAAGATCTGTTCGATATCAAGAGCGCTGGCATCGAAACGTTGGTGCTGCTGACGAGCAGCTTCACCTTCGGCATGGCATCGCTGGCGCTGAAGTACGGCCGCCACAGGCTTCGCCTGCTGTTCTGGCTGGCGGTGACCCTGATCCTGGGGGTGATCTTTCTCGCCTTCGAGGTCCACGATTTCATGACCATGTTCGGCAAGGGCGGAGTGCCGAGCCGCAGCGGTTTTTTATCGGCCTTTTTCGCCCTCGTTCCCACCCACGGCCTGCACGTGACTGCCGGCAGTATTTGGATCGTCATCATGATGATCCAGGTCGTCACCTTCGGCATCGACACCCGCGTCAAGACGCGGATTTTGCGCCTAGGCCTGTTCTGGCACTTCCTCGATATCGTGTGGGTGGGGATCTTCTCGGTGGTCTATCTCACGGGGCTTGCATGATGAATCAGAAACAAGAATACGCCCGGGAGCTGCAGTCCTATATCGTCGGGTTCGGTCTGGCGCTGGTCCTGAGCATCGTTCCTTTCGCGCTCATTGCCTGGGGGGGACTGACGAGGACCGCAGCTTTGTGGTGGATCGCGGTCTTTGCGTTGGTGCAGATCATCGTCCACTTCCGTTTCTTCCTGCACATCGACCTTTCCGGGCAGAAGCGCGAGGATCTCCAGCTCATCCTGTTCTCGGCCCTGCTCTTCGCGATCATGGCCGGCGGCACGATCTGGATCATGTACAACCTCCAGATGCGCATGATGTAGGGTCATGTGGATGGGTTTCGTTTCGACTTGGCAGCCACTTTGGCGCGTGCGCTGCACGCTGTGGACCGGTTGTCGGCGTTCTTTGACATCATGCAGCAGGACCCCGTGATCAGCCAGGTCAAGCTCATTGCCGAGCCCTGGAATGTGGGCGAGGGCGGGTATCAGGTGGGAAACTTTCCTCCAGTGTGGAGTGAGTGGAACGGCAAATACCGGGATTGCGTGCGCGACTTTTGGCGGGGTGAGGATCAGACGCTGGGGGAGTTGGCTTCCCGCTTTACCGGCAGCTCTGACCTTTATGAGAACACCTCTCGCCTGCCATACGCCAGCATCAATTTCATCACCGCGCATGACGGATTTACCTTAAACGATCTCGTTTCCTACAACGAAAAGCATAACGAAGCCAACGGCGAGGAAAACCGTGATGGCGAAAGCCACAACCGCTCATGGAACTGCGGCGCGGAAGGCCCGACAGACGACCCGGATGTGCTCCACCTGCGAGACCGCCAAAAGCGTAACTTCCTCGCAACGCTGCTTCTGTCACAAGGTGTGCCCATGTTGCTGGGAGGAGACGAAATCGGCCGCACTCAGGACGGCAACAACAATGCCTACTGCCAGGACAATGAGATCACCTGGTTCAACTGGGAAAACATAGACGAAGACCTTTTTGCTTTTTGCCAAAGACTTATCCGTTATCGCCAAGAGCACCCTGTCTTTCGCCGCCGCGGCTGGTTTCAAGGCCGGCCGATTCATAGTAGCGAGGTTAAGGATATCGCATGGTTTACGTTGGAAGGCGATCCGATGCGGGAGGAAGACTGAGGCCGAGACTATGCGCAGTCGCTTGGAGTTTTCTTATGTGGCCCAGCGCTCTGCCGGCGCTGGCGACATTTTTACTCCAGCTTCTCAATGATCTTTTGAGCTTTCGCTGTTTTTCCTCGGTGACTTGTGTCGCCACTCTCTGTTCATGATTTGTTTTAACATCGGCGGTGTCATCAAGGTTGTCACCAAAGCCATGATGACCACGGCTGAGAACATATGCTCGATGATCTCCGGCACTGGTTTCGGTTGCAGGAATAGACCCGCACGAAGCGCAATGTCGGCTATGATGAGCTCGACGGCACCGCGGGCGCTCATGCCAACACCAACCGCTGCCGCCTCCCTTGGTGGAAAACCACGCCAGTAAGCAGGAAGACCCGATCCCACCAGCTTGCCGAAAAAAGCGATCAAGATGAGCACGCCCACGAACCCTGGAATGGTGGTGACCGCCCCGAGCTCTAGATGCATGCCGATAGACGCGAAGAACAGTGGTGCGAGAAAACCTGACGTAATACCCGAAAGCCTAGCCTGAATCGCTTCGTAAACATCGTCGTCGATGGTTTGTCGGACAAAGAAGAGACCACCGGCAAATGCCCCAATAATAAAATGCATGCCAAGCGCTTCTGCCGCCAATGCCAAAGCGAGCGCCCCAATCAGCAGCGCGCTAAAGCCAAATTCATCCGCGCGCGCACCCTTCACAAGACGACCAGCCCAAGGAAAAATGTAACGACCGACAATCACTGTGATAGCGAAGAAAATTGTGACCTCACCCAGCAATAGCAACACGGTACTGGCTTGAGGGAAGCCGCCGGTTTTGATGACTGCGGTAAGAATTGCCAGTAACAACAGGCTAAGAATGTCATCAAAAACCGCAGCTGATACGATCGTTTGGCCTAGCCGTGTTTGCAGCTGACGCAAGTCGAGCAACACTTTTACCGTCACTGGCACGGCCGTTATGGCAAGAGCGGTCGCCAGAAAGAGGGATTGCGCTAACTTTAGCGGCGAATCGGGAATGACCGCCCAACCGAGCCCAAAGCCCAATGCCATGGGGAGCGCCAGACCACCGATCGCGACAAATATTGCCGCACCTGAGCTCTCGGCGAGATCCCGGGGGCCCATCTCGATGCCAGCCAAAAGCATGAGAAAAAACATCGCCAGATTGGTGACAAAATCGAACACCTCGTTCTCCGGCAGATTCGCTAATACAGGAAAGCTACCGGCAAAATGTTGCGTCAACACGCCGAGCGCAATACCTGAGAGCAGCTCACCCACAAGCACAGGCTGACCGAGGCGTACCGCCAACTCACCGCATAGGCGCGTAATGAGCAGCAGCACCAGTAACACGTAGAGCATTTCCATGAGGGATCCAAAACTCTCCAGGAGAAAACCACGATTAGAAGTTCCTGAGGGACGGCGAGCGGCGACCGCGTAGAAGGTCGATGATTCTTTCGGTAATGTCCATAGGGAATCGTACCTAGCCGTGCGCAGGTCGATCTCGGACAGGTGCCACGCTGGGTGCTGAGGATTTAGTGGCAGAAGGCCTCACCCGTACAACAGGACGAGTCTGTCGCCGGGTTTCGGTAACTTCTCGCGGACGCTTCATTCTGCCTTACGCACACGACAGTCTAGAAGATGTTCTGAGCGGTGAGCTTGGCTGTTTGCTCGCGGGTATAAAACTGGCCAGCTCGCACGAAGCCCGAGATCACTGATGTGATGATTGCGCTGACTCGCCCAGCAGATGTTCGTCGGGTCACGAGCGCTGGTGGCAACCCTTCCAGAACATGAACAGGTGCGAGGCGCCCATCTGCGAAGCGCGAGGGGTAAATCTTACCGCTACGGGTTTCAAGAAATGCCGGCTGAAACCCGCGTTCCCGATTGCCTTTGCTGACCCCACCCGTGTTGACAAATACCCGGTTTTCCTGGCTTAAGTTGAGGGAGGGCCAGAGTCGGCTATCTACGCCAGTGCCGGTGTTACCATTGCTTATAGTCACCATGACGACTCCTCTAATACTACCTCGTCAGGACGTCGGATTAAGCATAACGTGAGAAATGGTGCCGCAGGACCCAACCCGCGGCGCCGACCACCGGCCCCACCTATTGGCCGATGTGGCCCGGGGTGAGATCTGCGTGAATCGCTAGCGCATTGACTCAGCCTTTGACAGCCATTAGCTTGTTTTTTCTGGGTGCTGGTTGTACCCCGTCTATTCGGTAATCCCAGCGAGAGCGAGGGAGATTTCTGCTAACGGCAGTCACGTTTCTTACCCGTGTGGCCCGATGACTGACCCGCATGACCATGATTCCACTCATGTAATCAGGATCGTGCCACTCATTGATCGTTGCCTGCCGGCGGTAGCGGTCCAGCAGCTCAACGGCCGCTTGTAAAGCCTCCTGCTCTGATTCGAAGAGATCCGTGGTTCCTCCGAATAGATCGAGTAAAACAAAGTCCATCAATGATCCTCCTTCTTCATTTGACTTGGCACCGATGCGTTTCTTGTCGGTGTTTAAGGTAAGCCAATACGCCCAGAGTGGCACTGGATGTTGCATCGACGATATGTTGCGTCAGTGTTAGCCGTGCAAAATGTATAAGAATTCACTTCACTGTCACTCGAACTCCGTCGCCACATTAGGCGAACATAGTATCTCTGTATTGATGCGTTATTCCTCGATAGTCGCGCGCTTTTAACTATTTTTTACAAACGAGTGCTTCTGCAGCGATGTTTCTGAGCAAGGAGAGCAACGCCAAAGGACCGCCGTAGGATAGTGAATTTTTGTTACGATGCAGGGCGATCGCTTGCGCGGGTAACTGGCTCACCGTAATCTCCCACCGACATGGTGTTGTTCCCGTTTGCCATCGGGTCGAGATATTTAGCGGAGATCAGGCAGTTGCGTATCGCACTCTTAGAAGATGACCCGGCGCAGGCCGAATTGCTTCGTCGATGGTTCGCGTCGGCAAATCACCGGTGTTATCGTTTTGAAAATGCAGCAAGTTTTCTCAGAACAATTTGCCGGGAGAGCTTCGACCTGGTGGTGATTGATTGGGGTCTCCCCGATATACCGGGCGATCAGGTGCTCACGCACCTACGCGGCAAATCGAAGTGGCAAATGCCCGTGCTGTTTATTACCAGTCGAGATCGTGAGGAAGACATTGTTGAAGCTCTCGAAAAGGGTGCCGACGACTACATGGTCAAACCGGTAAAACGAGCGGAAACGTTGGCGCGCATTGCGGCGTTAGCGCGACGTGCGGGGTCAAATAGCGACGAGGACCAACTGATTACGCTCGGGGAATACCGAATCGATCCGAAGCGACGCGCGATCGCCTGCCGTGAGACTCTCTTCGAGCTAACGCAGAAGGAGTATGAGCTCGCGCTTTTCCTGTTTCGCAATGTCGGGCGCTTGCTTTCACGGGGATACATTCTGGAAACCGTTTGGGGGCGTCGTCCTGATCTGAATACCCGCACAGTGGACACGCATGTGTCACGGATCAGAGCCAAGCTGCGGTTGACGCCGGACAATGGATGGCGACTGACGGCGGTTTATCAGCATGGCTATCGTTTAGAGCAGCTTGAACCGTTGGCGGGCAAAGGGTGAGCCAGGAGCCCGCGCCATCCCTGTAAACCTGTCGGCGTCTCCCTGCTTTTAGATTTATTAGCTTATTGGTGTCGGCGTGGTGAACGAGTAAGCTAAGTAAATTTCTGCAGGCGTGAAACGGTTTCGCGATGGCGGGGCAGCGTGAGTGTCATAAGGAAACGTTTTATTCGACGCACGCTCTGCGCTATAGGATTACTGGCCGGCGCATCGGCTTACTCCCAGGAGTGGATCTATTCGGTTCGACCAGGCGACAACTTGTGGAAACTGAGCAAGAACTACCTCAAGCAGCTTGACCGCTGGTCGGATCTGCAAGCGCACAATAAAATCGAAGATCCGCAGCATATCCCGCCGGGCACGCCGATACGCATCCCTATTGCTTGGCTCAAGCACCAGCCCGTTCCGGCACGCGTGGTCGCAGCACGAGGGACCGTCGAGCTGGTTGCAAGCCTTGGCCGGCCACCGCTACCCCTCGCCGCCGGGGCCGAGCTTCACGTCGGTAATCGCATTCAGACAAGTTCCAATAGTAGTGCGACTCTTCAGTTTGCTGATCGTTCGCTATTGCTGATCCAGGCGGACACGAGCCTTGTGCTCGATACATTGAGCGCATTTGGCAAGACCGGCATGGTGGATACTCGGATGCGTTTGCAGCGCGGCCGAGGGGAAAGCCAGGTGGCTCCAGCAACAGGGCCTTCATCGCGTTACCAAATCACCACTCCGGCGGCAGTCGCGGCGGTCCGCGGCACCCGCTTTCGAGTGGCTGCCGTGGCTATAGCTGGCACCACCCGTGCTGAGGTGATCAAAGGCCGGGTGGAATTTGAAGGGGCGGGGGTCAGACGCTTGGTTGCTGCTGGCTTTGGGGTTGTCGCCGAGATTGGGAAACCTCCGAGTGAGCCCCTAAAGCTGCTGTCGCCGCCCGATCTCAGTCGGTTGCCTTTTGGAGTAAAACGCCTTCCGTTGACGTTCCAGTGGCTCCCCGTTGACGCAGCGCGCGCCTATCGGGCCCAGGTTTTTGCGGATGCCACATTCCGGAGACTGTTGCTGGAACAGCGCGTTAAAAGCCCACGGGTACAGTGGGCCGCGTTGCTGGACGGTCACTATGTGCTGCGGGTACGCGCGATCGATGGCATGGGTTTGGAGGGTCTAAACGCAGACCACCACTTTACGCTGGATACCGGACCCAAGGCGCCGCTGCTACTGGAACCGCGCGATGGCGCAACGCTCAGGACCTCAAGGCCGCAATTTCGCTGGCAAGCGCCGAGCAGCGCGACCCGTGTACGCTTGCAAGTAGCCCGGGATCCGGCATTCAACGACATCGTCTTTGAGGTAAGGGATTACGACGCTGCGGTAAGCTTGCAGCCGCAGAAGCCGTTGTTGCCGGGAGTCTACTATTGGCGAATCGCTAGCCAGAGGGTCAACGCTGATGACGGCCCATTTGGTGCGCCGCGCCGTTTTCGTCTGCAAGCACTTCTGGCACAGTCCCGTGTTTGGCCGCCGAGCATCGAAAACCGGAGGGTACGCGTCACGTGGCAGGCGACGCCTCATGCCGTACGCTATCGATGCCAGTTTGCCCAAAGCGCAGAATTCACGCAAATCATCGCGGAACAGGTGGTGAAGGAACCGCGATGTCGGATCGACCCGCTTTCTCAGGGGACCTACTATTTCCGTGTCCAGGGTTTCAGTGCTGAGGGAATTGCAGGCCCATTTAGCAACGTGGTGCCCTTTGAGGTGACACCACCCGCCTATCTGCCCTTTTTCCTCCTTGGATTATTGTTGCTGTTGTTGCTTTTACTCTAATGAGCGTCGTGCCGAGGGGAACCACGGTGAGGGAGCGCTTCGTGGTCGGGGCTCTACTCGTTGGCTTAACGCTTCTATTGGTTCATCAAAATTGGCTCTGGCGTTTAGACCGTTTGCTTTATGACATTCACCTCGCCTTCTCGTCCCGGCCGGCGGCAGACGACGTCCTGATCGTGGCCATCGATGAGGCCAGCCTGGCTGCTCTCGGGCGCTGGCCTTGGCCAAGGCGTGTGCACGCGGGGCTACTGGAGCGCCTTGCCGGGGAACGTGCGCGGGTGGTCGCCTTGGACATCCTCTTTGCAGAACCTGACCCGCGAGATAGGGAGGGTGACGCGATGCTCGCCGAGGCACTGCGCGAGCATGGCCGTACAGTGCTGCCGCTCATTGTCGAGCAGCGCCGCCTTGGAGGGCAGCTCATCGAAACCTTGCCGATCCCGATGCTTGCCACCGTGGCGGCGGGCATCGGTCACGTCGATGCGGAGCTCGAGGGCGATGGTATGGCTCGCGGGCTGTTTCTTGAGGAAGGGCTCGGCGCGCCTTATTGGCCTGCTTTCGCAGTAGCCATGCTGCGGGTCGCCGAACCTGGCCAATGGACTGAGCTGCCTGGGGCGCGCGCCCCCGGTTCCATCAGCGATGCGCCGCAGATGCTTATTCGAGATCACTACGTGCTCGTTCCCTTCGCTGGCCCCCCTGGCCACTTTGGTCGTATCTCCTATCACCGTGTGTTGTCAGGCGATTTTCCGCCAGGATTGTTCCACAACAAATATGTGCTTGTCGGCGTGACGACATCAGGGCTCGGCGATGGGCTACCGACCCCTGTCTCTGGTCACCATCAACTCATGCCCGGTGTGGAATTTCATGCCAACGTGTTAGATAGTTTACGCCAAGGCCTCGTTACTCAGCCGCTTACTCCGCGATGGCAAATGCTGATCTCCGTAGCGTTGGTGCTGTTGCCGGTGTGGCTTTACGACTACTTTGCTCCTCGGTGGAACCTATTGATTGCCGGGCTGCTCATGCTCGGTGGCTTGGGGCTGAGCATGACCCTGTTGCGGGTAACCAAACTCTGGCTCCATCCCGCACCGATACTACTGGCGTTTACCACAAGCTACCCTCTTTGGAGCTGGCGGCGCCTGGAACTTGCGGTGCGCTACCTTGATTCAGAGCTTGCTGTGTTGCGTGCAGAGCAACCGGTCACTGGGGTAGCGAACTTTGAGCCGGCGATGGCCTACCTGTCGGAGTTGCTGCCGATGCGTGGGTGGGAACTGCAAGACGACGCCGGGCGCCCCGTCAGAGCTTGGGGAGAGCCGCTTGGCAAACCACCAAGAAGCATCATGGCAGGAAACTGGTTATGTCGTAAGCAGGAGTGGTGGGTGGGTGTGCGTGCCGATGATACTGTGTGGCGACTCGGTGTGCGTTGGGATGACGCTAAGCCGCCCGATCACCCCCAGAGGCTTCTGTTAACCGAGATGGTCTACGTCTTGACGAGACGCGACAAAGCCGAGCCCGTCGGCACCGCGGAGCTGATGGAGGCGCGTATCGCTCAGGTTAAAGCGGCCACGAACCGCTCGCGGGCAATGCGCCGCTTCGTGATGGAAAGCGTAACGCAAATGGCTGACGGCGTTTTGGTGGTGAGCAGCCTAGACCACGTGCTCCTAGCCAACGCGCAGGCAGCCCGCTATCTGTGTGGCGATCCCGGGCGCACTCTGGAGGGTCAACCGTTACTTCAGCTGCTGGCGCAAAGTGCAGGCGAAGGGAACGAACAATGGATACAAATGCTTCGTCGCGTGGCGTTGGAGCAGCGTGCGGTACGCTCCGATGTACGCGGCCACGGAGGCACCGATCTCATGATACAGATGGCTCCCCTGAGCCGCGGTCGTCGCCGGCCGGCAGGCTTCATCGTGAACCTGTCCGATATCAGTGCCCTTAAGCGCAGTGAACGTCGCCGCAGCGAATTCCTTGGGTTTTTGTCCCACGATCTGCGCTCACCGCTGGTCTCTGTCCTTGCGTTGCTGGAACTTGCGAAGGAGGCACGAGGCCCCGAAGAAGTCGAAAATTCATTGCGTCATGTCGGGTTCTATACCGAGAAGACACTCGCGTTGGCGGAGCAATTTCTGCACCTCGCCCAAGCCGAAAGCGAAACCAATGAGCGCCCGTTCCAAGATGTCGAGCTGGTGTCGGTGGCACTCAACGCGTTCGAACAGATGTGGTTGCAGGCCCAAGCGAAGCAGAGCAATTTGCAGCACCAGTTCGATGTGCGTGAAGCCTGGGTACGCGGTGATCCGAGTCTTCTGGAACGCGCGATAGTCAACTTGCTGGCCAACGCCATCGAGCACAATCCAGCGGGTTCGCATGTACTGCTCTGCCTTCAGCTTCACAACAGCGAGCTGTGGTGCTGCGTTAGCGATGACGGCTGCGGAATTCCGAGCAACGACCTACCAAAGCTGTTCGAGCGCTTCGAGCAAGGGCGATACCGGCCTGCTCGCTCCGCTCGCGGTGCGGGGTTGGGGCTGGCGATTGTTAAAGCGGTGGCGGATCGTCATGGGGGGCGAGTAGAGGTCGAAAGTCGCGTTGGTAAAGGTTCGCGCTTCTGTTTGATTGTCAACATCGAGGCGAACCAAATGCGGCAATCGTCAAACGAAGCGGATGCTTAGCGAAAGGGCCACCAAAACGTGTCTCAATCGGTTACGGTCGATGAGAAGGTTTGTTCTCGGTGCGGCTTAGCGCTTACCATGCGTTGATGGAAAGCAGCACGACCGTGAGCAGCGCGAGCACGATAAAGAGCGCGACTCGGATTCGGTCAAGTTTTTCCATGCGGCCCAGCCGAGCGTTGAGTGGCTCGAGTGCCTTTCGGCTAGCGACAGCTTCATCTTGGAGGGCACGTAACGTCTTCTCCAGCTCAGTTACCCGCTTACTGTCGTTGTCTTTCTGATCATGGCTTTGCCGCAAGATGTCGAGTATTTCATTAAATCTGCCCTCGATCTGTTGTGTTGCCTCGACCAGCCTGACGGTGCCGCTCTCCTCGTCATCAGTGGCAATCGATATTTCTCCAATTTCGTGCAGCCGAGGGAGATACTTGTCGAGGCGTGCACTCCCGGAGTCTTTCCATGCTTCTGAGAAGGCCCTGAATGTAGCCCAAGTGTCTCCTTCTTCTACTTTGTCGCCGAGGAAGGAAAGCTCGCCGGCTGGCTTATATCCTTTTCTGTGCCTGTTCCAGGGCACAGCTTCCTTTGCCAGACGGTAAAGCCGAAGCTCTCGGCGCTGTTGCTCGTAAGGCTGCTCGTGGTGATCCTCGAGCCACCTGTGAAGCCGTTGACGTGCTAAGCCAGCGGCGTGTGGGGCACCGCGAATGGTGAGCGGTGTCTCGAGAAGCAGGTCACGAAGCGCTTGGTAAAGCACCGGGCTCAGATGCTCAGCGCCACTCGCCAGTTCCTGCAGCGTATGGATCTTTTCTTTGTTTGCCAAATCGAGTGGTGTCAGATTTGCCTCACTGGTACGCACTTGCTTCGCATCAAAAATGAGCGCCGAGAACTCCTGGTAGCTCAAGTCGAAGTTGTGCTTCATGGCGCTGATGCGCACTGGCTTATCCCGACCTTCGCGACCGAGGGCGATGGCTTTTCGCAGTGCCTTGACCTCGATGTCTGGGCGCTCAAGAAGCCATATCGCCTGCTCGTCGGTGAAGCTGTCTAAAACTTCGTGTGGTATTTCGAAGCTAAATCCGGCCCGTTCCGGGAGTTGTTTGATCAAGAGCTTCGATGCGGCATTAGGGAGCATAGGAACAAGTCGCCACAGAGCCTCGAGATCTTGGCCGATCTCCCAGTCCGCGTGACTGCTCGGGTCGCGCCAGTCGATTTGGCTGCAGCGTGTCTGCGAGTAAGAGTTATTCACATAGTCACAGAGAATCTCCAACAGCTCGACATCGGAAGCGACCCTGCTGCGCAGGCCGTGCCCGATGATTCCGGCGATTTGCTTTCCAGCGCCGGCAAGATTGCGAACCATTGCGAGGCGCGCTTCTTGGGGAAGCGCAAAGAACTTTTCGGCATCTTCCAGGCGGTCATCATAGCCCTCATTTTGGTGGGCACTTTCCAACAAACAGTAGTGCACTAGCGGTTCGGGATCGGCTTCAATTTTGGCCTTTATGATCGTTTTATCCGCCGCTTCCTCCAGCTTGGAATAGAGCTTCGCGCCTGCCAGATAGCGCACATAGGCATTGGGGCTATCAAGGGCTTTTAGGCAGATCCGCTTGGCTAAGTGAGCAGGGAGATCGACGCTGCACAATTGCGCTAGGACGAAGACATGGGTCTCTGTCTGGAGGGCATCCCAGGCAGCAAGCAGCTTCACCACCGCGCTTGGCGTTGGCCGCAGAAACTCGCCAAGCCCGCTAAGAAAAAGTAGATTGTTTGATGGATGGCCTGCGCACATACGTCACCTTGACTCCTGCCGAGAGCTGCTCCTTGGCCTTAGAGCGTGTTTTAAAACCTGCTGCGCTTGGGCCAGCGCACACCTTACGACTCCGACGCTCGCTGGGGTTTTAAAACACCCTCTTGGTGAAGAACTTAGTGTGCGCTTCGAAAGTGCACCTTCCAAACCTATCTGCCGCCAAGAACCCCGTCTTGCAGGGTTTAGGATATGCGAAAGGTAATTCTCACGACAGTGTCTAAACATAATGAGTTTCCTCCCTGGCGGAGGAAGTCGTTACCCGTCAGATAACCTAGGGCTCGCAAAGTGATGCCATAAACAAGGGTGCACTCTTCAGTTTCATGGGAAAGCCGGCGTCTGTGAGCGTGATCCGTAACACCGTACGGCAGGTATTCATGCTGCACGAACGTGGCCAGTCAACGAAGATCGTCGACTCGGCCAACAATTAGGTGGATAACCTACAAATGCGAGCGAAGTTGAGCCAGGTAGAAGAAGTGCTCGAACACGAGAAGATCCAATACGCAGTCTAAACGATATATTTAGTGGCCGGATTAATAGTATATTTCGCTTCAGGTTGTTATTCCGACCTATCCTACCGGCATAGGGACTAACCCTACACAAGGCTGAGGACAATCCCTATTTACGCCGCCGCTATCGACAATTACGGTGTGAGTTATTTATAGGTACACAGTCTGACACGCTCGATGCAAGGCTGGTGAGCCACCGCATAAAGCGGCTCCGGACAGAGCCGTCGTTGTTGTAGCAGCCTCTTGATGAGGAAGACGCAATGGCAGAGAACATAGCTGTTGAGAAGGACAAATCTGTTTTGCTGCTGGTGGACATACAACCGGATTTTATGCCCGGCGGCGCCCTGCCAACGGTGCAAGGTGGTGCCATTATTGAGCCCGTGCGTGATCTGATGCAGTCCAATTACTTTCGCCACTTTGCGGCGACTCAGGATTGGCACCCCCGGGGACATGTCTCGTTCGCCAGCAGCCATCCGGGGCGGACTTCCTTCGATACCATCGAGCTGTATGGCCACGAGCAAACCTTGTGGCCCGATCACTGTGTGCAGGATACGCCGGGCGCCGAGTTGCACCCGGCGCTTCCCTGGCGAAACATTGCTGTTCTCATTCGCAAGGGGATAGATGAGGCAATCGACTCCTACAGCGGCTTTCGCAACAATTGGGATGGATCAGGGCAACGCCCGCCCACCGGTCTTGCTGGCTATCTCAGGGAGCGGAACATCGAGAGCATTTTCATCTGCGGGCTTGCGAGAGATGTCTGTGTGAAGTGGACAGCCGAAGATGCCATTGCTACAGGTTTTCGTGTGTGGCTTCTATGGGATCTCACGCGGCCCGTTGATGCCAGTACCGATGCGAAGGTGCGTGAAGATCTGCAGAGCCGCGGCATACGCATTATCAGCTCCGGCCAGCTCGTTGCCGCATAGATAGCTTTGTTGCCGCTGAGAATCCGTAGCCGCTTGTTGGCATCGACTATCACTGAGAGAGGGACAGTCATGCAACAGTATGAGCATAAGATCGGCGCGATATTTTCGAATGCCTCAGAAGCACACTCAGCCTACCTTGTAATGAAGGCTTCAGGGTTTCCCGAAAATCAGCTTTTTCTTGTCGAGCCAAGTGATTCCAAGCCTGATCACAAGATAGAGCCCGAAGGCGACGAGGTTTTAAGCAGTAGCCTAAAGGATCTTCTCACCGGAACTGCTGCGGGAGCGGGGCTAGGTGCGGGTGCTGCCGGTATTGCGGCGGCTACCGGTGTCACAGCCTTTTTCGCGGCACCGGTGCTCGCTACTCTACTCGCGGCAGGTTACGGAGCGATGCTCGGCTCGGCGGTGGGCGCGGGAAAGGCTCTGCATGTCCGGGAGGCCAATTTTGCTGCGATGATCAAGGACGCGATCCGCCATGGCCACGCGGCAATCGTGGCTCATGCCAAGGACGACGCTGAGGAGGCGAAAGCCCGAGAGCTTTTTGACCAATTGGATGCTGAGGAGTCGGTGGGCTGCTAGCGAGTATGCCTCGACTATGACTCGAAGCTCATCGCCTAGACCTGCTGACCAGCGGCGACAGTAGAGGCGATCCACGCTGGCGCGCGCACTATTTACTAAAACAACTTCTTAAGGGTTTGTCCGCATGCCAAAACGACCCTGCCACAGCTAAAATACCAGACAAGAATTATTTAGAGTGGCACGAGGGGTTTCCAATGTTTTTGGAAGTAGTCCATTCCGAAGGTCTAGCACATCTGTCCTATATCCTAGGCGATCAAGGTAAGGCGGCGGTGATTGATCCACGTCGCGATTGTGGTATCTACCTGGACATTGCCTATCGTCAAGGTGCACAAATTACCCATATTTTTGAGACTCATCGTAATGAGGACTACGTTATCGGTTCGACGGAGCTCGCCAATCGCACCGGAGCCGAAATTTACCACGGCGCTGAATTCCCCTTCCAATATGGTAATGCGGTGCAGGAAAACGATGTGTTTGAGCTGGGAGATCTGGCCCTTACCATTCTGTCGACCCCCGGTCACACCTACGAAAGTATATCGATAATACTTGCCGACAAGAGCTTTAGCCAGGATGCCGTTGCCGTGTTTACCGGCGATGCGCTTTTTATCGGCGACGTCGGTCGTACCGACTTTTTCCCAGACAAACGTGAGGAAGTTGCCGGGCTGCTGTACGACAGTCTATTTGAAAAAATTCTGCCGCTAGGCGATCAGGTCATCTTGTATCCCGCTCACGGTGCCGGCTCCGTGTGCGGGTCCGGTATGGCAGAGCGGGAGTTTTCCACCGTCGGCTATGAGCGGCGCAACAATCCACGCTTGCAGCTGACCGACCGTGAGCAGTTCATTCAATTCAAAGTCAACGAACACCATTACCAGCCGCCTTATTTTCGCCTGATGGAGCATTATAACGCTGAGGGGGCGCCGGTGTTCGGCAGATTGCCGCGACCCAAGCCATTTGCTGTCGACCCCTTTGCGCAGGCGATGGCCGCGGGAATGATCGTACTCGATACGCGTACGCCTGAGGCTTTTGCCGGAGCTTATATCCCAGGCAGCTTGGCGATTCCGTTGTCCATGATTCCGGCATATGCCGGCTGGTTCTTGCCGTATGACAAGCCGATTGGGCTCGTCGTCGACCGGTACGAGGATCTGGAGACGGCAGTGCGATATCTGGTGCGCATCGGCTACGACGACGTCCGCGCGTACCTCGATGGTGGATTGCATGCCTGGGCAACGCAGGGGCGCAAATACGATAGCATTCCCGCTGTCTATGCCGGTGACTTAAAAAGGTCGTTAGAAACCGAGGAGAATAATTTTATTTTGCTCGATGTTCGAAAGCAGGACGAGGTAGCGGAGGGAAAGCTGTCCGGAGCGAAGCATATTTACTTGGGTGAATTGCCACAGCGACTCGATGAGATCCCCAAAGACCGTCCGATTACGACTTTTTGCGGAAGCGGTCAACGCGCCATTATTGCCGCATCAATTTTAAAGCAGCACGGCTATACAGATGTTGCGGATTGCCTGGGGTCGATGGCGGCGTGTCAGGCGATCGGTTGCCCTATGGTCACCGATTGAGATTCCGGCTTTTTTGCCTCGCCGTCTCATTAGGGGAAAGAGGGCGTCAGGTGGCTTCGCTCTGGCCATCACAGGCGCGCCGCGAGGAGGATTGAGCACATGGCTGACGATCACCAACGGGAACAAGCAGAGATTCTGGAACAGGGTAATATTTATTTTGTCTACCGCCCCAAAGTGAAGGGCACCGACGAAGTTGATACCGTTGGCGGCTTGGAAGATGTACAGCGCACTTATATGGTGCTAAGCCCCCACGGGAAAAAACGGTTTCGCCTGCTTGCCCTTGGCCAAAAACAGTTACCCGCTATTTCCGGTAGCGAGAAAAATTGGGGTTTCGTGGACAAGGTGGAAAACAGCGCCAAAAAAATCGAAGAGGAACTACAACGAGATAGTTATCAGACCAAGACGCGAGATGAACGGATACGTCCTGCAGCGCGTCCTGCCGGGGAAGGCGTGTATGCCCTGGTTCGCCACGGTAACCATACCCATTTGACCTATGCCCTGGAGTTGCCGGTGCAAACCGGTGCCGTGCAAAAGGCACTGCATATTGAGGAAGAAGGAAGCTATGTGCTGAGTATCAAGAACCCAGAGCAACCTTCAGATGGACAAGCCGGGCTGAGTGAAAAGCATAAGGTCACCTTTCCACGGCATCTTCAGGACTGCTTTCGGGAGCGGCGGTTTATTCCTGTGGATCCGCCGGACTTGTTGGATTACGAAGGCGCTGAATTACTTTTCATAGGTGCGGCGGAAGATATTCCGAAAGAGCTAGGAATTTCCCTCGAACCTCAGCAAGAGACGGAAAGCACGGCGGAAATTTTCCGAGAATTGCACATGGCTAAATCACGCCATCCCATTAAACCGCTATTTGAGGGGCGATGGGAGTGAACGGAGACGGTCAATATCAGCCTGCTGGACAGTCTTGCCGAGTCGGAGCTGAGGTAAGATAAAGAAAAGAAGGCCATGGTCATCGTTTCGGCCGAGGTGGCAGTCAATCGCCTTGCCGCAAGGGGCATCGTGAATACATCCTTGTAGACTTGAGTCCAGCATCCCTGCTGAACACACCCTTGTGGCAAGGCGATTGACTGCCTACAAATTCCGAGTACGGTTTTATCCCTTGAATGGTGATGCTGACGAAACGATGACCATGGCCGAAAAGAAGATAGGATCGCTTAGTTTTCTCAACCACTGTCCTACTTTATCCATACCGTCTTTGCGTTAACAAATTCTCTGATACCGAGCAGGGACAGCTCGCGTCCGTATCCTGATGATTTTATGCCGCCAAAGGGCAGCCGGGGATCGCTCTTAACAATGCCGTTGACAAATGCCGATCCACAGGCAAGCTTGCGTGCGAAATTCTTGCCGCGTGCCCGGTCCGTCGTCCACACGCTGCCTCCGAGGCCGTACTTGGAGTCATTGGCGATGCGCAGCGCATCATCTTCATCGCGCGCTCGAATCATCGCGGCAACTGGGCCGAAGAGTTCCTCTTCATAAGCCGGCATTCCCGGGCTTACCCAGTCGAGTAGGGTAGGGGCATAAAAATAACCGCGACCTTCGAGCGGTTGCCCGCCGGTCACGATCTTCGCCCCTTTCGCCACGCTGCTCTTCACCTGTGAATGGAGCTGCTGACGGAGATCTTCGCGGCAGATGGGTGCGAGGGTAGTAGTCGGGTCGAGGGGATCGCCCGGCTTGAGTGACTCGATACCCGACTTGAACCGTTCGAGAAACAGGTCGCCAATGTCCTCAACCACAATGAAGCGCTTGGCGGCGATGCAACTCTGGCCACTGTTTAAGAAGCGAGATTTAACCGCAGCTTCTGCCGTACTCGTAAGCTCCGCGTCATCGAGAACGACGAAAGGATCTGAGCCTCCAAGCTCCAGCACTGTTTTCTTTAAGTGGCGACCCGCAAGTGCAGCGACCGATCGCCCGGCCGCTTCACTTCCAGTCAAACTGACGGCATGCACGCGGGGATCGGCAATGATCTGCTCAATTTCCGCTGAGGAGATGAGCAAGGTACGAAAGACATGCGCCGGGAAATCGCTATCAACCATTAACTGCTCTATGGCAAGCGCACACTCGGCGACGTTAGACGCGTGTTTCAGCAGGACGGTATTGCCGGCAGCCAGCGCTGGCGCCGCGCAGCGGAACAACTGCCAGAACGGGAAGTTCCATGGCATGATGGCCAGTAGGGTTCCTAGAGGTTGGTAAGCAATCAGACTTTTGTGAGCGTCGGACGCAATCGTCTCGTCGGCAAGAAACCGAGGGGCGTGCTCGGCGTAATACTCACATACCCAGGCACATTTTTCGATTTCAGCCTCAGATTCCTTCAGCAACTTGCCCATCTCAAGCGTAATCAAGCGCGCAAATTTTTCGTTGCGCTCACGTAGCAGCTTCGCCGCTTGGCGCAACAGCTCGCAACGCTCAGCTATCGGCATGTCCGCCCACCGGGGAGCAACGTTGCTTGTCTGCGCTAATACCCCATCCAGCTCTGGCGCCTGCCAGGCTTCATGGGCACTGATTTTTTCCCCAGTGGTCGGATTGATGGACTGCAAAAGACTCATGGTTTTCCTTCGCCTCTACGGTGAAGAGATTGGATCCTTGGCAGCGTTGGCCTTGAGGGTGCACACTGCTTCAGGCTCCTCGAGGCGTAGCACGATGCTTTCGCTGACGAAAAGATGATAATAGATGCCATCGTTGCCGGAAAAGCCGGTCTGAATGTCCTGGCCGAGCACCAATTTGCCGACATGTCCGTCCAATAGGACCGCGCCTGCTATGGGGGCCTTGTAGACGCCGAGCTCGCAGAGCCGACGCAAATGCTCGAGCTGTAGCATGTCTGTGCCTTCGTAGCGGCGAAACAGTTGGTTGAAGTGGGTAGGGGAGAGCGCCAATGCGTACGGGCCATGGTATCCCGATCCATCCAGCAAATCGACGGCGGTGAGTACATCAGTCAAAACCTGCTCCACCTTGCTCCAATCGCCCCCTTTCACCTCGTGCCTACCGTTGGCGGTGAGCAAGCCTTCGAGTCCGAAGTCCGCCTGTCCATAGTAGACGAATTCCTCTTCGCGGCGTGCTACCGCCTCAGCCGCTTCTTCGACTGATCGGAGATCCAAGGGTTGCCCCATATGCTGATAAGCCTCTACCCGCCGAATGCTGAGCTGGCAGCTCTTACGCAACATCGGCATCGAGATTGCCCGACTGGTAATGGCTGCGGCATCCTCCGGTTGCGGCTCGCGGCAGAAATTATCCTCACCCACCTCAATGGCTGTCAGCCCTATCCCATAGGGTCCCTCTAACTCTAAGAAACGGCGTGCTGTCAATAGATCCCGTGCCGCGTGTGCCGCCGCGTCATCAATGCGATCCCAAATTCCCTCAGAGAAACTAGCGTGCTCTCGATTGAGATATTGCATTACGAGCCCTCCCGCAGTGATCCTATAGTGCGCGCCGGCGCCGCTTGAGAGGCCTCCGCCGCCGCAGGTTTGCTAGGCTCGAGTCCCTCGGCTCGCGTTTCCTCTACCTCTGTAATGGGCACTTTAGTGAAAAGATAAGTTTTAAGTTGTTCGCTGAAGTCTTCATGGTTGCGCCTCAACCATTCCAATAGCATGCAAGCATGCTCCATCTCCTCACGCATGTTGTGCAGCAAAATCTCCCGCAGGCTGCCATCTTGACAGGCATCTGCGCGTTGCTTGTACCAGTCGATGGCCTCGAGCTCTTCCTGTAAAGACACTAAGGCACGATGCAGATCGCGGGTAGATTTGGACAAAGAATCAAGGGGCTCGTGATAGCCCTCGTTGCTCATACCTGTACTCCTTTTCGCCTCCAACGAGACTGCAGGAATCTACACGAGGCGAGCTGTATTTAAAGGCTGTTGCCATCGATTGCGACGCGCGGCCGAATCCAATCATCACCACATTTTATGCATAGCCTTAACTAATAGAAATAAGGGATTTTCCCTACTTACCCTGCTTGCAGGGCGTTTCCCAATACCAATTTACCATAATTTGCTTTACGATTTTGCGATATTTTCGCTTCAGCAAAGTTGGATAACGTTTTTATGAAAACCTATCAGCAAGTTAGAAACATGAATGATCATACTCGATTTTTTCATCGGCAGTTGAGTAATTTCTATCGAGCTCTCGAGGAGCAAGCAAAAAAGCGGTGAGTAAAGCCATTGCTTAATTACTTGAGCTACCATGAGAGCGGCCTGGAAAACACCCTTGATCAGGCTATACTAAGACCTGTCCGAAAAGGGAGATTAACCGCAAGTAAAGGAGTTTTTTCGCAATCTCTTGCAATTGGAGGCACAAGCACGTCATCAGATGGCGAGAGGCGCCGTGGAGGCTGGGGATTTCTAAGAAATTGTTCTAAAAATGACTGCACTCGTCATCACCACGTTGTGCAGTCCCGTCTCGCCTCGTCGCTGTGGGAAAACACACCAGAAAAGCGAGCTTTCTTCTGCGGGTTTCTCGCAGAAAAGAGCTAACTAGTGTTCGAGGTCGTGTTTTTTCTGTTCAAATTCATTGCGGTCGATCTCTCCTCGCGCATAACGCTCCTTGAGAAGCTCTAAAGCCTTCTGAATGTCCTCCTCATTTTCCAATTGTGTGCCTTCAAACATCTTTCTGATCAAAAAAATCAAGGAAAGGATGATAACCAACCAAAAGAGAATCGTAGCCAACCAACCGTGAAGGTTGGCTTCTCCTACTTGCGCGACGAGTTGCTCCCACATAGCCTAATTCCGCGAGTCGGTTACAGCAAACGCATTACCCAGTTTTTTGCAGGTGCGTCATTTCAAAACGGCTGCGCTTGTCACAGCGGCGTTGCGCCGCTGAGCCTTTCGAGTCGGGCATCGTCTCTGTCGGTTATGGATGGTTTCGATTGTCTGCTCAATTTTATCTGGTGGCAATTACCTTTGTGATCTTCGATGTGGAGACGGTATTTCTGTTTGCCTTGGTGGTGGCGTTGCGGGAAACGGGCTAGATGGGTTACGTCCGAGCAATGATTTTTGTCGTTTGAGCACCGGCCAGAAGTGAACTTGCCGCCGAAGGTTACCGGGAAAAAGCCGAGGGGGATGAAGGGCCGCGTGGACAAGACTCTCTGCAAGACGCAAAATAGGTTGAAATCGCTAATGACGGAGGGCTTCGCGCAGACGCTTTTTTCGCGATACTGTTAAAACTACCGCTCCAGACTCTTGGTTGAGGTTGACGCTCGTTGTGCGCGATCGCCGGTGGGGCGGTACGGTGGTCCTGAAGGTTTTGTGCTGCTTTTCTGGAGGCGCTCATGGCAGGCAAAGATATGGCAAAGCACGGTCGCGGCGATCGGTTGATCAAGGAACGTATTCATGATCCCTACATGGCACGGGCAAAGCTTCCCGAGCCAAGTATCTGTCCGGACTGTAGAGTGGTCTTTGGAAGTGGCAGATGGCAGTGGATGACGGAGCTTCCCTCCGGGGCCAACGAAGAACTATGCCCAGCTTGCCGGCGAATACGCGACCGGGTGCCGGCAGGATTCCTGACATTAGGTGGCACCTTCTTCAGGGAACACCGCGAAGAGATTTTAAATTTGATACACAACAAGGTGAACTCAGAAAAGCGTCAGCATCCGATGAAGCGCATCATGAGTATGGAGGAGCAGGAGGATAAGCTGGTCATTACGTTTACCGACAATCACCTCCCCAGGGGAGTTGGAGAAGCGATAGAGCGCGCTTATGAGGGTAATCTGGACATCCACTATGAGCCGGAAGCCAGCATTGTTCGAGTAACCTGGGAACGCTAGGAGCGCTTCGAGATGGCTCCCGGTAATGTTGCGCACCACCCTCACGTTGCGCGTGATTAGAGCTGACCATACGCCAGAGTCAGATTGCGGCTTTTTGCGGCCTTCTCTGTGAAATCCTGGTAAATAGAGTTCAGCCAATCATTGCTTTGACCTTGGGGGGATAGTGACCCGAAAGCGCAATTCTAAGGTACCTCGCAGTTGTACGACAAAAGCAAATAATCGCAGCACATTCTTAACGATTCGCCGCAAGCGAAGTCGGCTAATGAGAGTGGCTGCGCTGGTGGTGCTGCTTGCTAGCTGCGGCCAAGGCAGCAAGGATCTGACGCCGCGTCTTAAGTGGTACGTATTTGACGAGCCTTCTGGCGCCTTCGATGAAGCGGCCAAACGCTGCTCGGCGGCTGCCCAAGGCGCATTCTGGGTTGAGACCGCAGCGCTACCGGCATCCGCCGATCAGCAGCGTGAACAATTGGTGCGCCGTTTGGCGGCAGGGGACAACGACATTGATATCATCGGCATGGATGTCATCTGGACTGCTGAATTCGCAGAAGCAGGGTGGATTTTGCCGTGGTCAAGAGAGATGGCTCAATCCGCTAAGCGGGGGCGGCTCGTGTCGACAGTGCAAAGCGCGCTGTATGAAGGAAAGCTGTGGGCGGTGCCATTTACCAGCAATACGCAATTGCTGTGGTATCGCACCGACCGGGTAACTGAAGCGCCGGACACGTGGGACGAAATGATACGACTGGCGCAGGCGCTTGGCGAGAATGGCACAATTCAGGTGCAGGGTGAACGGTACGAGGGGCTGACGGTGTTTTTCGTTTCCCTGCTGGCTTCCGCGGGGGGCTCGGTACTCGATGAGGAAGGTCAATCGGTGTCCCTCGAAGCTCGTCCCACCCAGGCAGCGCTTGAAATCATGCATCGACTGGCGCGCTCGTCGGTGACGAATCGGATGCTGTCCACGAGCCGCGAGGATGAGGCGCGGCTTGCTTTTGAAGCAGGCGGATCCTCATTCATGGTCAATTACACGTTTGTTTGGCCGAGCGCCCAAAGCAATGCGTCCCAAGTGGCGGAAAACATGGGTTGGGCTCGCTGGCCAGCGGTCAAGGAAGGTCAACCGAGCCGAGTGGCGATCGGTGGTATCAATCTCGGCATCGGCGCCCATTCGCGCTATCCGGAGCTCGCCTTTCAGGCCGCGCTATGTATCGCCTCGGAAAGCAATCAGCGGCTTGCCGCCGCCGAGGGTGGGTTACCGCCCACCCTCGAGGCTCTCTACGATGACCGCCGGGTGCAAGAGGTTTTTCCCTTCGCTGACTTGTTGCGAGAAACATTAAAGGACGGGGTTCAGCGGCCCCAGAGTCCTCTGTACAACGATATCTCGCTCGCTATCTCGCGTACTCTTCACCCCATGAGAAGCATCGATCCGCAGGCCGATGTCGCGCGACTGCGCGAAGCCGTCGGGCGTGCCCTACGCTCTGAGGGGTTACTTTGATGGCGAGCGGCACAGCCGATCGTCGACTTGGATGGGCGCTGTGCGCCCCGGCGGTGCTCGCCATGCTGGCCGTCACGGCTTACCCTATTCTCTACGCGCTCTGGCTTTCTCTACACCACTATGATTTACGCTTTCCAGAGGAGCAAGGGTTCGTCGGGCTTAGAAACTATGCGAGCGTGCTATCGTCAGAGGTTTGGTGGCAGGCCTTGCTCAACACCTTCATTATTACCATCGCATCCGTTTCCGTCGAGCTCGTGCTCGGGCTCGCTTTGGCGTTCCTGATGCACCGCACGTTCTTTGGAAGACAGTTCGTGAGAGCCTCGATTTTGATTCCCTATGGTACCATCACTGTCGTGGCGGCGCTGGCCTGGAAGTTCGCCTTTGATCCAACGTTGGGCTTCATCAATGTACTAATCGGTATCGATCAGGCGTGGTTCTCCGAACGCTGGTCGGCGTTTCTCGTCATCATCCTCACCGAGATCTGGAAGACCACGCCGTTTATGGCTCTGTTATTGCTCGCCGGCTTGACGTTGGTGCCCGACGAGGTTCTTAAGGCCGCTCGAGTTGATGGGGCTTCGAGCAGGCAACGCTTCTTTCGGATCACCCTGCCGTTGATGAAGCCGGTGCTGTTGGTCGCCTTGTTGTTTCGCACCTTGGACGCCTTTCGCATCTTCGATACGGTGTTCGTACAGACACGCGGCGCACAGGATACCGAATCGGTGTCGATCATTGGCTATCATACTCTCATTGCGCGTTTGAATCTCGGCCTTGGTTCGGCCGTATCGGTGTTGATCTTTCTCTGTGTGATTGCCATCGCCGCAGTGTTCATTAAAGGATTTGGTGTCGCGCTCGACCAGCGACGCAACACGTGATGGTTTCCTATCGACGAAAACTCACGAGTGGTCTTCTCCAGCGTAGCTTCTGGAGCTTTGGTGGCATTGTGGCCGTCGCCTATGCGTTACTGCCGATGCTATGGATAGTGAGTCTGTCGTTCAAAGAAAAGGGCAATCTTATTGATAAACGCTTTATTCCTAGCTCGATTAGCCTAGAGAACTATCGTGCTATTGCCGACGACCCGCAGTTTTCTGCGGCTATCATCAATTCTCTCGGCATTGGCCTAATTTCCACGGTGCTCGCCGTAGTGCTTGCCATGTTCGCTGCTTATGCGATCGTGCGGCTTGATTTCCCGGGTAAGCGGTTGGTGTTGGTGGGGGCGCTCTCCATCGCCATGTTTCCACCCATCGCGATCATCGGACCTTTGTTTAACATGTGGCGTGTCAGTGGCTTGTTCGACACATGGCTGGGACTCATTATTCCCTATATGACGTTCACGCTGCCGCTGGCTATCTGGACTTTGTCGGCGTTTTTCCGTGAGATCCCCTGGGACCTTGACAAGGCCGCGCGAGTGGATGGTGCTACGCCCTTTCAAACCTTTCGCTACGTTATTGCACCGCTGGCCGCGCCCGGCGTCTTTACCTCGGCGATCTTGGTTTTTATTTTTGCCTGGAACGATTTTCTCTTTGCTACGGCGCTGACTTCCACCAATGAGGCTCGAACCGTGCCCGCGGCCCTGGCTTTTTTTACCGGAAGTTCCCGTTTTGAGCAACCAACCGGATCGATAGCGGCAGCATCGGTGGTCGTTAGCTTGCCGATCGCCCTCATTGTGCTGCTTTTTCAGCGCCGAATTATTACCGGACTCACCTCTGGCGCGGTGAAGGGTTGATTGGCCAAGAGAAGGGGTTGACGCCGTACCCACCGATTCGGAAACCTCTTTTTTTATCCGGCAATCTGCATTCGCTTTTGCTCGATTGATAGCAACACGGTTACCTAGACACCATGGCTGAAATCGTGCTCGATAAAATCAGCAAGCGTTTCGCAGATGGTACGCTGGCGTTGCAGGAAACGAGTCTCACCATCGCCGATGGCGAGTTCTTCGTCCTAGTGGGTCCTTCCGGATGCGGCAAGTCGACCTTGCTCAACCTGATCGTGGGTCTTGAAGAGATTTCCGCGGGCCAGATACGGGTCGACGGCCAAGCGATCGATCACATCGATCCGAAGGATCGCAACATGGCCATGGTCTTTCAAAGCTATGCCATTTACCCGCACATGAGCGTGCGTGACAATCTAGCATTTCCTTTGAAGATGGCGAAGCTTCCGAAGCAGGAAATTGCCCGACGCGTCCATCGCGCGGCACAAATGCTGGGGCTCATTGAGCACCTTGCCCGCAAGCCGGCTAGCCTTTCAGGTGGCCAGCGGCAGCGGGTGGCCATGGGTCGGGCGATCGTACGCGACCCAAAAGCGTTCTTGATGGATGAGCCGCTTTCAAATCTCGATGCCAAGCTTCGAGGGCAGATGCGAAGCGAAATCGCTCGCTTACAAAAGCAACTCGGGACCACGACGGTTTATGTCACCCATGACCAGACCGAAGCGATGACCCTGGGGGATCGGGTAGCCGTTTTGCGCGACGGCAAAATACACCAGATCGGCACACCTCGCGAGCTCTACCGTAAGCCGCGAAACTTGTTTGTAGCGGGATTCATCGGTTCGCCATCCATGAATTTCCTGCCGGCAAGGTATGAGGGCGGGCGAATTATACTGCCCATCGCCGAGATTCGCTGTCAGGCGCAGGCACAAGAGCGGTTTACAGCAGATGGCATTCGGCAACTCATCGCAGGTATCCGTCCTGAGCACATTCAAGACCCCGCGAATACCTCAAGGGATGTTGATACGGGCGTGTCGTTTCAGGCCGCAATCGATGCGGTTGAATGGATAGGCTCGGATCTTTATGCGTACTTCAACGTGCGATCTGAAAGCGATGTATGGCGGGCAATGCCCCACGACGTAGGAAGTATGGCGACGGAAGGTGGCACTATTGGCTGTGTAGCACGTCTCGATCCGGCGAGTAGAGTCGCGCAAGGCAGCCTTTACACGCTATGGCTTAATATTCAAGACATGCATTTCTTCGATGCGCAGACAGGTGAGAATTTAATGTCGCCAAGCATCTTGGCATCTGGATGAGCGAGTGATTTAAAAGCAGTTTCCAACATGTCGCGCAACGCCGCCATGGCCAGCGCAGTAGGTTTTAAAACGGCTTCTTAGCGGTGAAGGGCACGCTCGTCAACATCGAGGGCGGCTTCGTGAATGGCTTCGGCGAGCGTTGGATGCGCGTGCACAGTGCGGGCGAGATCTTCTGCACTGGCGTGGAAAGCCATTGCCGTGACAGCCTCGGCAATAAGCTCCGAGGCTTGTGTGCCAAGAATGTGTACGCCTTCGATGCTGTCGGTGCGGGCATCGGCGATAATCTTTACCAAACCTTCAGTTTCGCCGGCGGCATGGGCTCGTCCGAGGCCGCTAAGGCGGAAGCTCCCAGTGCGATAAGGACGCCCGGCGCTCTCTACCGCGGCTTGTGTTTTTCCGACCCAAGCGATCTCCGGGTGAGTGTAGATTACCCAAGGAATGATGCCATAGTCGACATGGCCGGCTTGCCCCGCAAGCCGCTCCGCCACGGCGATGCCCTCCTCCGAGGCTTTATGCGCCAGCATCGGACCGCGCACCACATCACCGATGGCATAAATGCCAGAAACATTCGTTCGGCAGTCGTCATCGACTTTAATACAACCGCGGTCGTCAAGCTCAACTCCGACTGCCTCTAGATTGAGCCCCTGCGTGAAGGCGCTACGACCGACCGCGACGATTAACTTATCGACTTTGATAGCTTGTGCTTCGTTCTTATCGACATACTCGACCGTGACCTCCCTAGAGTCCGCGTGGGCGCTGGTGACGCGAACCCCGAGCCGAATATCAAGTCCTTGGCCGGTCAGGCTCTTGTAAGCCTCCTTCGCGACTTGCCGATCTACCGGGGGCAAGAACTCTTCCAGGGCCTCGAGCAGCACGACTTCGGACCCCAAACGATTCCAGACACTGCCAAGCTCGAGCCCGATGACCCCGGCCCCGATGATTCCGAGTCGCGGCGGCGCCGACTGAAAAGCGAGGGCGCCGGAGGAGTCGACGACGGACGTGTGATCCACCGCAATGCCCGCAAGCTCCAGAGGCACCGATCCCGTGGCGATGATGATGTCCTTTGCGGCAATGACCTCGCTGGCATTGTCTCCATGCTGAGTGACGGCGACTCGCTGCTCACCCGCTAGCGCCCCGTGGCCTGTGAGCCAGGTAACCTTGTTTTTGCGAAAGAGCATAGCTATTCCGCTTGTAAGGCGCTCGACCACCCGATCTTTTCGTGCCTGCATGACAGCGATATCAATATTCGGATCACTGACTGTTATCCCATGCTGTGGCAGCAGATGCTTCAGACTGGCGTAGTGATGGGAGCTATCGAGAAGTGCTTTCGAGGGGATGCAGCCGACGTTGAGGCAGGTTCCTCCGAGCGCCGGTTCGCCCCGCGGCGTGCGCCATGCATCGATGCATGCCGTCTCGAGCCCCAGTTGAGCGCAGCGAATGGCAGCGACATATCCGCCAGGTCCGGCGCCGATAACCACCACATCGAAAGTCTTCATGCAATAGCTTCGCGTTTCCCGCGCTCTATACCTCTAACAGCATTTGCTCTGGGCTTTCCAGGGAGTCCTTGATGGCCACCAGAAATTGCACCGCCTCACGTCCGTCGATGATGCGATGGTCATAGGACACAGCGACATACATCATAGGGCGTATGACGATTTCGCCGTCTTCAACGACTGGGCGCTCCTGAAACTTATGCATACCCAGAATGGCGCTTTGCGGGGGATTTAGAATAGGTGTCGAGAGCAGGGAACCGAATACACCCCCATTGGTGATCGTAAATGTGCCTCCGGACAGTTCCTCGATACCTAGCTGTCCGTTTGCTGCTTTCTCTGCGAACTGAGCGATCTGCCTTTCAATATCTGCAAAGGAGCATCGATCAACATCCCGCAGGACCGGGACGACGAGACCTCTGGAAGAGCCGACAGCAATCCCAAGATCGTAGTAGTTATGATAGACCACATCTTCGCCATCAACCGAGGCATTCACTATTGGATACTGCTTGAGTGCAAGCACGGCAGCCTTGGCAAAGAAGGACATTAGTCCTAGACGCACGCCGTGGCGCTTTTCGAATCGTTCTTGGTGGCGACCACGCAGCTGCATCACCGGCAGCATATTGACTTCGTTAAATGTGGTGAGAATAGCCGCCGTGCGTTGCGCTTCGACCAATCGTTGCGCGATGCGTGCCCGGATCCGACTCATCGGTTCCCGCCGCTCATTACGTTCGCCTGCGGGCATCGGTACAGGCTTTTTGACTTCTACTTCGGGAGGAGCGGATTCCGAAACGTTGCGCTTTGGGGAAGGAGATTCGAGTGTTTCAAGGTGGGCCAGTACATCTTCCTTGGTGATGCGTCCGCCTCTTCCAGTGCCTGTTATAGCCTCCGGTTCTAGCTCATGCTCCAAGACTAACTTGCGTACCGCGGGGCTTAGCTGCTCCTCGGTCTGTATGCTCACGGTTGGGCTCGGTTGCGTGCTTTCCTCCGCGGTTTTGGATGGCGCTACTTCCTCCGTCGTTTCACTTGGTTTTTGGGGCGCATCGGAAGCCGCATCGGCCGTATCCACCTGCGCGATAAGGTCCTCGCTGTGTACCGTTTCGCCACTTTGCTTGACGACTTCTTTGAGCAACCCGGCCTGAGGTGCCGGCACCTCCAGCACTACCTTGTCAGTCTCGATCTCTACGAGCACGTCATCCCGGGAGACGTGCTCCCCTGCCTTTTTTTTCCACTCGAGCAGTGTGCCCTCGTGAATCGACTCAGAGAACATCGGTACTTTAACGTCAACGATCACATTGCATCCCTTTCAATGCGCGCATTCGCGCTCGGGCCCTCGTAAATACGCAAGGGTCTCATTGTCTATGTCTATCAAGCCGAAATCTCTGGGCCGGCTGACACGCGGCTCATTTTGGTTAATGAGCTCGAACGGGAGTCTAAGCGGTTTGTTTGCGTGTTTCCAATACGGATTTCAGCGTAAGCGCATCGGCCACAAGTGCCCGCTGTTCTTCGAGATGGACATAGAGGTAACCGGCGGCGGGTGCGGCCGCGGCGGCTCGCCCGGCATAGTGCAGCGTGACCCCTGAGGGGAG
>JBAPTW010000230.1:0-8728 GCA_049282355.1 Gammaproteobacteria bacterium
CGTCGAGCTGCTGGGGTGAGGCCAGTTTCTTTGTCTCCAGATCGCGGATGCGGCGGTAATTGCGCTCGGCATTGGTCGCTCGGGCACGGGCAGCCTCCAGCTCCGCCTCGAGCTTGTGGATCTCCTCGGGGCGGGTGCCGGCTTCCAGCTCCTTGACTTGTTCCTGCTGTGTCGCCATGTCGGCTTGCGCGGCGTTGCGCTCCAACTCCAGACGTCGGGTGTCGAGGTGGGCCAAGAGCTCGCCTTGGGTTACCTTCGATCCTTCGGTGGCGGACATCTCCGCGATGCGGCCCTCGGCATCAAAGGCCAGGTTGACCAGTCGTACATCGATGTTCCCATACAGGAGCAAGCGGTTCGCCGATGCCTCATCCGCCCTGCTGTGCTGCCAATACCACCAGCCGCCACCGGCTGCAGCGAGCACGAGGATCAGAATTGGCGCGATGAGACGTCTGTGCATGAACGAATCCTCGGATGATGCCCATCATCTTTAGCGCTGTGTCCAACGACGACTGCTGTGAGCCGCAGATGACAGTTCACAATCCCGGGCTCTTGGTTGAAATAAGCCAGTCTCAATTGTGCAACAGCACCCATGCGTCGACTGACAGCCGTTCGGGAGAGGTAATCGAGGCGAGAAGTGATGTGGAGTAGGCAGTCTGGCGATTCCATTAATGCTGGCCCTGACATCGTTGTTTAGAACCGTCGTCTGATCTCGGTGCGATTGTTGCTGAGCTATCGTTCAAATGGTATTCGGCTATAGGGTTGCGGCTAGCTTCATTGGATAGCGAGGCCGCTTTATGCACGGTATTTATTCATCAGGCAATAGCGTAATGATCAATCAGACGCAATCACCGAACACCCCGAAGCAGCCGGCGCCACCTTCTTCATCGGTAATCTACCTGTGGTGGGTGTTGCTGGCACTGTTACTGTTTTGGAACTTAGCCGCGCCGCTACATCGTCCACTGACATCGCAGGTGGTGAAGATCCCTTACAGTGTCTTTATCGAGCAATTGAAGGCCGACAACATCGCCAAGGTGCAAATTCACGGCAGCGAGATTAGCGGCACTTTCGTCAGGGCGGTAACGTGGCCGCCTGCTTCCCCGCAAGAGCCTGATCAGCATCAGGGCTTTACCGATTCATCCACGGAAACTAAACTAAGCGCCGCCGACGGAACCCACAGTCAAGCGCCCGACGCGTCTGCTGCGAAGCAAGGGACAAGGGTAGCACACAAGGCAGCGAGCAACGGACAAGGTGAATCCGGCGTCGCACAGGCTTATTCTGCATTCGCGACGGTTTTTCCAGAGACCGTCGGAGACCCACAGCTTCTGCCTCTGCTGGAAGCGCACGGCGTGCAGGTTGTTGCAGAGCCCCCGCAGACGCACTGGTTCATGCTCTTGTTGATGAATGCGCTGCCGTTGGTGTTACTGGTCGGCTTCATGTGGTGGATGGGTCAGCGTGCAACCAAGCAACAAGGTAGCATCTTCGGTCTCGGACGGCGACCCGCGCGCCGTTTCGACAGCAGCCAGCCAAGGGTGACTTTTGCCGATGTGGCCGGTGCGGATGCTGCAAAACAACAGCTGCGAGAAGAAGTGGATTTCTTGAGCAATCCGGACAAATACCATGCGATCGGTGCACGTATCCCTCGGGGTGTGCTGCTTTCAGGCCCACCCGGCACAGGAAAGACATTGCTGGCACGCGCGGTGGCCGGTGAGGCCAGCGTGCCATTTTTCAGTATCAGTGGCTCGGAATTCGTGGAGATGTTTGTCGGGCTTGGCGCAAGCCGGGTACGTGACCTTTTTAACCAGGCGAAGGCGTCGGCACCCGCGATTGTGTTTATCGACGAGCTCGATGCCGTGGGGCGCCGCCGCGGTGCCGGGCTGGGTACCGTCAACGACGAGCGTGAACAGACACTGAACCAATTGCTGGTGGAGATGGACGGCTTCGATGAGCGTCAGAACGTCATTGTGTTGGCCGCCACTAACCGGCCCGACGTGCTGGATCCGGCGTTGCAACGCCCAGGCCGGTTCGATCGTCTGGTCACGGTGGATTTACCGGACCGTACCGGCCGCGAGGGTATCCTGCGAATCCACAGCCAGCCGCTGCATCTCGCGCCAGATGTGGACCTGTCCGCACTGGCTGGCACGACCATCGGTATGAGTGGTGCTCAACTCGCTAACCTATGCAACGAAGCGGCCCTCGTCGCTGCGCGCAACGGCCATCGAGCGGTAACCGCAATGGATTTCGAGGAAGCGCTTGACAAGGTTGTGCTGGGCGATGTGCGCCCCTTGGTGCTCGACGACCGGGCACGGCAAGTGACGGCCTATCATGAAGGCGGCCATGCTTTGGTCGCCTGGCTAACCCCTTCCGCCGATCCCGTGCATAAGGTCACGATTGTGCCGCACGGCCAAGCGCTCGGCGTGACTGAGCAGCGTCCCGGTGCGGATCGATACAATTTCCCAAAAAGCTACTTGGTGGCGCGAGTCGCCGTCATGCTCGGCGGTCGTACGGCGGAGGAAATCGTTGTGGGCGATGTCACCACGGGCGCTGAAAACGACCTCGTCGAGGCCACCCGCCTGGCTCGGCACATGGTGATGTCGTGGGGCATGAGCGATTTGGGGTTGGCGGCTTACCGCAGCAGTGGCGAGAATCGTTTCTTGGGCTATGAATTGGGCCAAACTCGGGAGTACAGCGAGACGACGGCGACGCAAATCGACCAGGCGGTGCAGCGTTTCCTTGAAGAGCAGCACCAAGTGGTCAAAACGCTATTGATGAACGCCCGGGAACAGCTCGACCGCCTCGCTATGGCGCTCCTGGAACAGGAGATGGTCGATCACCGGGAGCTCATTCGACTGCTGGGGCCGCGGCCCAGTGTACCGCTAGCGGCGCCGGCTACCCCGCCGAGAGAGTTGGCCACCGAATCGACGGAACAACCTGCCATGGTCAATAAGCAACGGCGGTAAAGCTAGCGACACTTCACTGCGAACACCGCCGGGCTCACAGATTCTTGCAGCCGAGCTACTGCCGTTCCTTAGGCTCGCCATCGTCCACGTGCTCGTTGCCATGGAGGGGGTCTCCCAGCAGGCGACGTACGACGACGAAAAATACCGGCACGAAGAGCACGCCGAGGAGAGTGGCGCCGATCATGCCCCCCATCACGCCGGTGCCGATGGCGTGGCGGCTATTGGCTCCTGCTCCGGTGGACAACGTCAGCGGAAGGACGCCTAAGATAAAGGCGATCGACGTCATCAGGATCGGTCGAAAGCGCAGCCGGCACGCCTCTAACGTCGCTTCAGCGAGGCTCGCCCCACGCTGGCGCAGGGTGTTGGCGAACTCGACGATGAGGATCGCATTTTTCGCTGATAAACCGATGACCGCGACCAGCGCAACCTTGAAATAGACATCGTTCTCCAGGCCGCGGAGCCACGTGAAGGTCACGGCGCCGAGAACACCGAGCGGCACCACCAGCATGACGGCCACCGGGATCGACCAGCTCTCGTAGAGTGCCGCCAGGCAGAGAAAAACGACCAGCAGCGAGAGCGCAAAGAGCAACGGCGCCTGTTGCTGAGAGATGATTTCTTGGAAGGATTGTCCGGACCACTCGTAGCCAATGCCCGCAGGCAGCTTGTTGCTGACGATCGCTTCCATGGCTTGCATGGCTTGGCCGGAACTGAGCCCCGGGGCCGGCTCGCCGTTGATCTGGACCGAGCCATAACCGTTGTAATGGTCCAGTGCTGGCGATGCCAGCGTCCAGCTGCTGGCGACGACGCTGCTCAATGGAATCATCTGGTCAATACCACCGCTGCGGCTTGGCACAAAATAGTGGCTCAAGTCTTCGGGGCGGGCGCGATGAGTCGCCTCGGCCTGCAGCATGACTCTTAGCACCCGGCCTTGGTAGTTGAAATCGTTAGCATAAACGGGCGCCAGCATGAGTCGGATGGCATCGTAAACGTCGGTTATGGAGAGACCCATCGACTCCGTCTGGACACGATCAACGTGCAGGTTGACCTTGGGCGCATCCTCCAACTGGTTGGGGCGCACCCCCGACAGGCGTGGGTCCTCGGCGGCCGCCGTGAGCAGCTCATTGCGCGCCTTCATCAGCTTGTCATGGCCGAGTCCCGCCCGGTCCTCGAGACGGAAATCAAAGCCGCCAAACCGTCCAAGACCGCGTACCGTGGGCAAGTTGACCATGAAAATACTCGCGTCCTTGATGCTTGCCAACGCACCATTCGCCCAGCCAATGAAGGCCCCAATCTGTTCATTGGGCTCGGTGCGCTCGCTCCAGTCCTTGAGTCGGATGAAGCCGAGCCCCACATTCTCGCCCTGGCCGACGAAGCTGAAACCGGCCACATCGAGCACCGCCTCGACGGCGGGGTTCTTCGTCAGAATGCCCTCCATCTGGGCCAGCACCTCTGTGGTGCGCTCGATGGTAGCGCCCGGTGGTAGCTGCACGATCACCAGCGCATAGCCCTGGTCCTCCTGTGGCAGGAAGCTCGAGGGCAGGCGCGCGAATAGCACTCCGGCCAGCGCTGCGAAGAGGGCGAAAGCGACCATCCAGCGCGGTGTATGGCCGATGGCTTTGGCCACCCGCGCGTTGTAGGTTCGGCTGATCCACCCGTAGACTCGGTTGAATCCGCGGAAAAAACGGTTCGGCTCGGGGTGGGTTGGTTTGAGCAGGCTGGCACAGAGCGCTGGGGTGAAGCTCAACGCCATCAATGCCGACACCGCCATGGAGACGGCGATGGTCAGCGAGAACTGACGGTAGATTTCGCCGACACTTCCTCCGACTAAGGCAATCGGCACAAACACCGCCGCGAGTACCAACGTGATCGCCACCACTGCCCCCGTAATCTGGTCCATCGCTTTGCGCGCGGCCTCTTTCGGTGGCAGTCCTTCCTCGCTCATGATGCGTTCCACGTTCTCGATGACGACGATGGCGTCGTCGACCACCAGCCCGATGGCCAGCACCAGCGCGAAGAGGGTCAGGACGTTTACGGAAAACCCAGCGACGTACATGCCAGCAAAGGCACTGGTCAAGGCTACCGGCACCACCAACGCAGGGATCAGGGTGGCACGGAAATTCTGCAGGAACAGCAACATGACCAGCACCACCAGCGCCGCTGCCTCGACCAGGGTATACAGCACCTCCTGGATGGAGATGCGGATGAACTTGGTGCTGTCATAGGGCACGGTCCAGGTCACACCGGGTGGGAAATAATTCGCCAGCTCGTCCATTTTGGCTCGCACTTCCTTGGCTACCTGGAGGGCGTTGGCTCCGGGTGCAAGCTGTATCGCGAACCCCGCGATGGGATCGCCGTCGAGGCGTGCCTCATGCCCATAACGTTCTGCACCGAGCTCGATGCGGGCGACGTCTCGCAGGCGCACCGTGCTGCCGTCGGCAGCGGTACGCAAGATGATATTGCCGAATTGCTCGGCGCTGGTGAAGCGCCCGCCGGTGCTGACCGACGCGGTGATGCCCTGGCCCAGTGGGGCCGGCTCGGCGCCGATGGCGCCGGCAGCGACCTGCACGTTCTGGAGGCGCACGGCTGTCAGGGCTTCAGCTGCACTTAGGCCGTAGCCGTGCAGTTTGTCCGGGCCCAGCCAGATGCGCATGGCGTACTGGGAGCCGAACTGTGTGGTGCCGCCCACCCCCGGCAAACGTTGCATGGGATCGAGCACCTGGGCAGCAATCAAGTTATTCAGGGCGTAGCTGTCAAGGTTCGCGCCCTCGGACTGCAATGCGACAACCATCAGGAAATCGGTATTCGCCTTGGCCACGGTGATGCCGTTTTGCACCACTTCCTGGGGCAGGCGGGGCTCGGCGATACTGAGGCGGTTCTGCACCTGGACCTGGGCGATGTCCGGATCGGTGCCGGTGGTGAATGTCAGGGTAATCTGTGCCGTGCCGTTGGCGCGTGAGGTGGAGTCGAAATACAGTAGATTGTCGACCCCCGTGAGCTGCTGCTCGATGACCGAAGTGACCGTTTTGTCTAGAACCTCGGCGCTCGCGCCCGGATAGGTTGCGTTGATGCTGACTTGCGGGGGCGCGATCGGGGGATAGGCCGCCACCGGCAGGTTGAAAATGGCAACAGTCCCCGCCAGGGTGATGAGAATAGCGAGCACCCAGGCAAAAATCGGTCGGTCGATGAAGAAACGGGGCATCGAGGGGGCTTCCTCAGGTCTTCGGGGTTGCTTGGTGGCCGCTACTGTCCCCGGCGGGGGTCTCGGGGACGGCGATGGCGGTTGCCCCCGGATGCAGCTTTTGGACTCCCGACACGACGACTTGATCGCCGTCGGCGAGCCCGCCGGTAACGACCCAATCGGCACCTGTCAGTTGATGCGTTTGCACGCGCCGCTGCACCACTTGACTATTGGCGTCGACCACGAGCACGTAAGCCCCTGCGCTGTCGTGCTGAACGGCCGCCTGCGGTAGCACAAAGGCGTTGTCGATGCTGCCTTCGGTCAGGCGCAAGTTGACGAACATGCCAGGCAGCAGACGGCGATCGGGATTCGGTAGGATGCCGCGCAGCGACACGGTCCCCGTAGCCGGGTCGACAGCGAGATCGGAAAAATCGAGCGTGCCTACGTAGGGGTAGGGCGTACCATCCGGCAGTAGGACTTGGATCTTGGTCTTGTTGGCAGGGGGCATGGCGGTTTCGCCCTTCGCCGCCGCCTGCTGCAGCTGCTTGATCTCCGAGATCGACTGACTGAAATTCACGTAAATCGGGTCGATCTGTTCAACGGAGGTCAACTGCGTCGCCGTGTCCTGGCCCACCAGGGCCCCTTCGGTCACCAGCGCTCTGCCGGCGCGCCCGGCGATGGGTGCTGCGACCGTGGCGTAGTCTAAGTCAAGCCGTGCCTTCTCCACATTGGCTTGCGCCTGCTTCACCGCAGCGGCGGTGGTGCGTTCGCTGGCCAGCGCGTTGTCGAGGTCCTGACGCGAGGCCAAGCTCCTGGACGCCAAACCGGTGTAGCGCTTGGCGGTGGCTGCGGCATTGGTGGCATTGGCCTTGGCCTGTGCCAGGGCGGCTTGCGCAGCATGTAGCGTCGCCTCCAGCGGCGCCGGATCGATGCGAAACAAAACCTGCCCCTGCTTGACGTCCGTGCCTTCGCTGTAAGCGCGCGCGAGAACGATGCCAGCTACCCGTGCGCGCACCTCGGCGATGCGCGTCGGCGCCAGTCGGCCGACCAATTCCCGCGTGATGGGCACAGATTGCGACTGCGCTGGTATCACAGAGACTTCTGGCGTCGACGGTTGAGGGCTGGCGGGCGCGGTCGTTTCGCCGCACGCAGCCAGCAGCAGCAAGCCTACTGCCACGGCGCCTTGCCGCGTCCTAACCAACAGCGGGGTGTGAGAACTAGCCATGGTCAATCGGTCCATTGCGTCACTCGGTCATGCATGGTCATCGTTTTATCCCTTCGGGATGGAATGCGGGATGGAATGACAACCGCGTTCCTTGCCTTAAGGGACGCCGTGAATACACCCTTGCGGCAAGGAGCTTGGCTGCCTAGCGATCCGGGGCTCGGTGTTATCCTTAAATTGTGACGCTGACGAGACGATGACCATGGCCCGTCTAAGCACCAGGACCGCTGGCTGAGGCCGTTGGTGAGGGGCTTGGGACCCTCTCTACGGCTTTTTCGGCCTAGCGCCAAAGGGGGGTTGCCTTTGGGTTCAGCGACCGCGTGGAGCGCACTCCCAACGAACGAGCTAGTGCAACCTGTCTGCCAAAACTAGGCGTGAGAAGAAAACAAAGGGTGCGAAGCATCCTTGCTCGGAGTAGAGGTGTGCCCGGTGGCTATTTTCACCAATCGGGTGGTTATTCACCAGTGGGCGTAACCCGCTGTTGGAAGAGTTCTCAGAAGGCATGTTAAAATTACTGCGTTTGCCCGAGCGGTCTCGCGCGGCCCGTGCCATCCGAAGCGCAGTCATTTTCAAGACAGCCTGTTAATCATTTAATCATTGTGAAACCTCGGCATCCATGAATCACCAGGCTTACGTGGCTCACCATATTCCAGGAAGGATGCGCGTCGGCGTTTCCAGTGCGCGGGGGAACGAGGCTTTTCTAGGCGAGATTCGCGCCTCGATGTTGAGGGTGCCCGGTGTGGAACGCGTGGCTACGAACGTCGTTACCGGCAGTGTGCTGGTGCACTACGATGCGGCGCGTCACGGACACTTTCACCGCCGGTTGAGCACCCACTGCGAACAGGAGGGCCTGGTTAGGCTTGAGCCACCCGCGATCACTGAAGTCGATGATCTCGCCGAAAAGGTGGAACAAGAAGCCGAGTTTCTGGCCGCTCATTCAAAGACAGCCCTCGCTGTGGTGAGTATCGTCAGACGATTCGACCGCACCATCAAGAAGGCTACTGGCAATAGGTTGGATCTCAGGGTGCTGTTACCTTTGGGTCTGGCTGTCTGGGCTTTTTTTAAGTCCGGATCGAAATTGAGCACCCCCCTTTGGGTGACACTGGGGCTATCTGCGTTTAATTCCTTTGTGGCGCTTCATCGTTCCCTGACGGAAGACCAATAGCAGCCTCTAGGGTGCTGTCTGGTTTGGTGTCTTTATCAGGCAATGAGCACTGCTACTATCCCGGTTATGAAGATGCCGTCGAATGTGCCGGCGCCACCGATGGAAGCGAACGCAACCCCGAGGTCTTGAATATCCCTTAACCGAAACAAGTCGGCGCCGAGTAGTACTCCCAGCGTCCCCGCAATATAGGCCAGTGGTGCAGCCAT
>JBAPTW010000231.1:0-3830 GCA_049282355.1 Gammaproteobacteria bacterium
ACTGCAGGCTTGTCAAAACTCCTGTGTGTCCCGAAAACTCGTAACACGGTTAAATCACAACGTTCATGGTTTGTGTTTATGCCGCGAGTCTCACGTAGCGAGGATGTAGTCCTCCCTCTGGGGGACATCGATCATCATGCCACGGCCTGGTGGCTGTGCGGGTCGCGGTGCGGGAGTATTCATCACCAATCCCCAATGGGTACGGTACCCCAAGGCATCGGCGAGTCGACCTGGATGTACCATCTCCACCGCAGCGACTACTTGCGCTGGTTCCGCTATGCGATCAAGAACGATGATCTCGCGGACGAAACGGAGCGCATCGAACGTCGTGCCGACCTCGCGCTCAGGCGGCGCGGCAGATGATTCAGGAGTTGGTGGATACCTGTTACACGCTGCCGGAATAACATCCATTGGCGTATCGGGATTACGCGCTAGCGGTGGAATTCGCCGGCCCGTTCGGGTTGGTAAAGGACTTCCACAAGACGCACCTTCAGCGTACCGCCCCCGGGTCGGGGCCACTCGATGTGTTCACCCGCGGTCAGCCCCAACAGCGCGCTGCCGACGGGTGCGAGTACCGAGATACGGTCGGCGCTGCCATCCATGTCCTGCAGATACACCAGCTTCAGGACGCGTCTTTTCTGAAAAAGGCCGGCGCGCGAATCGTGCCTTACTTTGTTGTCACCACCTCTATCGCAGTCGTGCTCGGTATCACTGTGGCGACAGTTGGGCATTGTCGTACTCGCGACCAGATCGGCGTTGATCTCATCGGTCAGCTCGATCAGGCGCAGGGATGGCGATCCGGTCTCAATACGAATATCGATCTCGGCAACGCCGACTTCCTGTCTTGCAACCGCGGCCTCAACACTTTCGCGGCCGATGAGCCGTGCTTGACGCTGGATCAGGCCCAGGTCCAGATCCGCGGACACAGGATCATATCCGGTGAAGCCGTCGGCGACATGAACGATGGTGAGTCTTGCCCGATGCGCACGAGCAATTTCGGCGGCTCGTGCCAGTACCGGATCATCCGGCGGGAACTGAGCCACAGCAGCGAGGATGTTTCTTGCCTGATCCAGTACACCACCCCCTTGATTGCGCCGTGTTTATCACTGGCCTGCCTGTCAGCCGGTTCGGTCATATCGAACCCCGAGCCCGTAGATGTTGACCCCGGTATCGCTGCCTAAGGCTACGGTACGCCAACAGTAATTTGTGCGACATCTTGCCTTTCAGAAATTACACCGTCCGCGATATCGACAGCTACAGCGGGATCCCTGTCAATAGATGAACATGATCTCGATTCATCGAATCCATGGAGATCAGCTCAATCTTGCCCCGAAAAGTGCCCGCCGGTAGCGCCTAAAGCAGCCTATCCAGGCGATCCAGATCCTGTGACGTCATAATAGCTCTCGGTCCTATAAATCAACCGTCATTATTGAGTATCTACTGCTTACCTCCTTCTGACGCCGGCAATTTCACTGCTGACGCAGCTTTCAGATTGGTCTTGTCATACGCAAGCGAGCCCTCGTCCTCGACAGGGCTGCAGCTAATTCGGACGGAGCCTGGCAACCTCCCCGCGCAGACTGCCGATGCCGAGGGAGCCGTGGGTGGCCGGGCCCTGTTCGCCGCCTTCTTTCAGTTCCTGTTCCCGCTCCTAATGATCCTCGGGTTCGTCGGCCTTCGTTCGATGCACGGTGCCGTCGGGATGTTCGGGCGGGCTGTACAGGGTGTAGAGTCTCAGCGTTTCATCGCTCGACGTATTCACCACGTTATGCTCGACACCAGCCGGAATCACGACGGCCGTCCCATCCGTGAGCGCATGCTCCTCGCGATTCAGTTGTACGACGCCGGTACCCGCTTCGACGCGAATGAACTGGTCGTGTTCTTCGTGGACTTCACTTCCGATTTCTTCGCCGGGCTGCAGTGTCATAAGGACCAGCTGGGTGTTTTTCCCGGTAAACAGCACGCGCCGGTAGTCTTCGTTTTCCAGCGTATCCTTCTCGATGTTCGTAACGTATCCAACCATGAATCACCTCGTTGCGATTGTTTTCAAGTCTTAAGTGAGTGGTGAGCCCGCTTGCCGCATTGCGCATTTTGTGCGTGGTGAACTGCGGTCGAGGAGCACCCAGGTGCTGCGATGACCGGGCGTTGCGGCGTATTCAGCAATGCCGATCACCTCAAGAGTATAGGGAGAATAAAAACCCTGTCCCAGCCCTTTCCCAAAAAGTCCATGGTTATTGAACATCCGTTCGCCTCGCTTTTCGCTCCTCGCGAAACATTGCCCGCCCTCACTGAAATATTCCTCTACATTTCGTCCATTTCCAGCCAATTCTTCCCCCCAGACCGACGGATGCCCTGCCGCTTCCGCCAAATACAGCCACTTGAGTTGAATAGTCGGTTTTTGAGAGTCAGTCAGAACCGCTCAGCCTGCGTCGCAAACAGGGCGGGTTTGCGGGGTAAATACCTTGCGGCCTTGCTGTGATCCCACAGCGCTACGGTAGGTAATGGAATGCCCCAGTAGTGGCGTCATCGGATCTTCGTCCACCGCATCCAAGTCAGATAGCTGTTCTCGGCAACTGCTCCCCGCGTTGCTCTACCTCCTGCATTCATGCAGTGGTCGGCATCCCACTTCCAACAATACCTGCCGCTCCAGAAAGCGGCCAATGCGCTGGGCGATGGTGTGGCCAGTTGCGTGAGTTCTTCGCTGATCGGCGCCTTGACCTACCGCAACCGCACGGGAGAAGATCCGTTGGCGCCATCCATGTAGACGCCATCGAGGAACAGCCTATGGATGCACTCGGTCTGCGCTACCGAACTTTGCAGCGCGACATCCGCGCGTATGGCCTTCCGTTCTCGCGGGCTGGTTGCGCAAAAATCACCGCTACGCCAGATGCCGGCGCACCCAGGCCACATAACGATCGACAAAATCCTGCAGAAACTCCTGTGTGCCCTCGTTGCTGATCTTGCCGTCGGCATCGATCAGCGCGTCATCCGTGAACTGCACAAACACCTCGAGCTGCACCAGCGTAGCGACATCGAGATACGCCAGCACATTGTGCACATGTTGCTGCGCCAGCGCACTGCCGCTAGCGCCTAGCGGCGATTGATCGAAGCTTTGCGCAAACTGCCAACCAACACGGCAACGACGATCTTTTGGTCCTTGTTCATGGGTGACTCTCCACGTCAGAGTGAGGGTATTGGTGCTACATGGCGGCTCTCGCAAGCCATCGTGGCAAGCAATTCGACAAACCGGCAGTCAGTCGGATTTCGGTTGCGTTGCCATGCGTAGCCGGGTAATCAGTACGGCCAATTTCGTCATTGATGCTATCGTTGTATACCAGACCGATGTTTACTTGGTCGCAACTCTGGCGATCGTCTGATTACGGGACTCAGCCCTGCGCGCTGTGCGTGATATGGTCGCAGTACTGCTCCATATCCTCGGGAATGCCCTCCGGGCAGACGCCGCACTGGCGGTTGCCGGGCACGGCAAAATCGATGAATTTTGGATACGCCAGCTTGAGCTGGACTATGATCCGGACGAATTCCTCGAGTGATTTTCCGCCGCCAATGCGCGGATTGCGGGTCTTTTCCTGCCCGATACTGGACACTCGCCGGCCATTATAATCGTGGGCTGGATAGACCAGCACGTCGTCGTGCAGGAATTTCATGTCGTAAATTGGCCGCTGGCGCGCCAATACCATTCGGTGCAGCAGATAGCAGAAAAAGGAAAAAGGGGTCAGACCCGAATGGCGCTAACTTAAGTGATTCGGAAACAAAGTCATGAGGTTAGCAGCGCAGCCAGCTCACCGCTGCTTCGGCGGATGGCCGTTCAGGCG